>NZ_JBFABB010000117.1:0-21473 GCF_040640035.1 Micromonospora sp. NPDC023633
GCTCGCGCTGCCGCTGCCGGACGACGCCGACGCGCCGGCGGCGCTACGCGCGGTGGCCGAGGGCGCGCTGCTCGGCGGCTACCGCTTCGCCGGCTACAAGACCCGGCCGCAGCCGTCGCGGCGCGAGCCGGTGGCGGAGGTGCTGATCGCCGTGCCGGACGCCGGTGACGCCGGGGCCCAGGCCGAGATCGCCCGTGCCCAGGTGGTCGGCGGCGCGGTCCGGCGCAGCCGGGACTGGGTCAACACCGCCCCGAACGAGCTGCGCCCGCCGTCCTTCGCCGACTCGGTGGCGGACGCCGCCCGGGAGGCCGGCCTGACGGTCGAGGTGCTCGACGAGGCGGCCCTGGCCGCCGGCGGGTACGGCGGCATCATCGCCGTCGGGCAGGGCTCGGAGGCCCCGCCGCGCCTGGTGAAGCTCAGCTACACCCCGGCCGGCGGCGGCAACGGCAAGCGGGTGGCGCTGGTCGGCAAGGGCATCACGTTCGACACCGGCGGCATCTCGATCAAGCCGGCACAGGGCATGTGGGAGATGAAGTCCGACATGGGCGGCGCCGCCGCGGTGGCCGCGACCATGCTGGCGATCGCCGCGCTCAAGCCGTCGGTGGCCGTCACGGCGTACCTGCCGATGGCGGAGAACATGCCGTCCGGGCGGTCGTACCGGCCGGGTGACGTGATCAGCATGTACAACGGCAAGAAGGTGGAGGTGCTCAACACCGACGCCGAGGGTCGGATGATCCTGGCCGACGCGATGGCGCGGGCCTGCGAGGACGGCTGCGACTACCTCTTCGAGACCTCCACCCTCACCGGCGGGCAGGTCGTCGCGCTGGGCAAGCGGATCGCCGGCGTGATGGGGACCCCCGAGCTGTGCGAGCGGGTCCGCACCGCGGGCGACGCGGTCGGCGAGCCGGCCTGGCCGATGCCGCTGCCGGACGACGTGCGCAAGGGCATGGACTCCGACGTGGCCGACATCTCCCAGGTCAACG
Source organism: Micromonospora sp. NPDC023633 (assembly GCF_040640035.1). Lineage (NCBI taxonomy): Bacteria > Bacillati > Actinomycetota > Actinomycetes > Micromonosporales > Micromonosporaceae > Micromonospora > Micromonospora sp. NPDC023633. The sequence goes on from NZ_JBFABB010000117.1 coordinate 984, forward strand.
CCGGCATGGACCGGGCCGGGCACATGCTCCAGGGCGGGGTGTTCCTGCGGGAGTTCGTCACCTCCGAGGTCGACTGGGCGCACATCGACATCGCCGGCCCGAGCTACCACTCGGGCGAGCCGACCGGCTACTGGACCAAGGGCGGCACGGGCGTGCCGGTGCGTACGCTGCTCCACCTCGTGGAGGACGTCGCCGCCAACGGCTGACGTACGCGGAAGAAGAGGGCCCCTCGTCGACGAGGGGCCCTCTTCCGTTCTCGGCGCGCGACGCCGGGTCAGAACAGCTCGGGGCGGCGCTTGCGGCGCTCGTTGTAGTCGCGCATCCGCTGCGGGTAGCCCATCAGCCGCACGTCGTAGACCGGGATACCCATCCGGTACGCGAAGCGGCGGGCGCCGTCGGGGCCGTCGATGCGGCGGCGGGTCCACTCCCCGTCGTCGGCGATCAGCATGACCGTGGTCTCGGTGACGGTGGTGCGCGGCTCGATGTACGCCTCGACCCCGCGCCGGCTGCGGACGAAGCCCTCGAGGTGCTCCAGGTCGGCGCGGTCGGCGGCCCGGTCGAGGCTGACCGCCCGCGTCTTCTTGCGTCGCCGGAACAGTCCCACCGAGCGTCTCCCCTTCCGTCCGTCATCGAAGCCAGTGCCAAGCGTACGTGCCACGGACGTGTCGTTGGGCACCTCACTACGCGGGCGGCGGGCGGTGGTGACAAGATGACCGAGGTGGGGTGTGTCCGTGTTACCCCGCCGTGACCCCCGAAGCAGTGACGCGACCTGGGAGTTGGACGTGAGCGAGCCGAACGACGCAACCTTCGACATCGTCATCCTCGGAGGTGGCAGCGGCGGCTACGCGACCGCCCTGCGCGCCGTCCAGCTGGGCCTGAAGGTCGCGCTGGTCGAGAAGGGCAAGCTCGGCGGCACCTGCCTGCACAACGGTTGCATCCCGACCAAGGCGCTGCTGCACGCGGCCGAGATCGCCGACCAGACCCGCGAGTCGGAGCAGTTCGGCGTGAAGGCCGAGCTGGTCGGCATCGACATGGCGGGGGTCAACGCGTACAAGGACGGCGTGATCTCCCGGCTCTACAAGGGCCTGCAGGGCATGCTCAAGGGCAACAAGTCGATCACCATCGTCGAGGGCCACGGCAAGCTGGTCGGCAAGAACGTCGTCGAGGTCGACGGCAAGCGCTACACCGGCCGCAACGTCGTCCTGGCCTCCGGTTCGTACGCCAAGAGCCTGCCCGGCCTGGAGGTCGACGGCGAGCGGGTCATCACCAGCGACCACGCGCTCACCCTCGACCGGGTCCCGGCCTCGGCGATCGTGCTCGGCGGCGGCGTGATCGGCGTCGAGTTCGCCAGCGTGTGGAAGTCCTTCGGGGTGGACGTCACGATCATCGAGGCGCTCCCCCGGCTGGTCGCGGCCGAGGACGAGGAGTCCTCGAAGGCGTTGGAGCGGGCGTTCCGCAAGCGGAAGATCAACTTCAAGGTCGGCAAGCCGTTCGAGAAGGTCGAGAAGACCGACAAGGGCGTCAAGGTCACCATCGCCGGCGGTGACACCGTCGAGGCGGAGCTGCTGCTGGTCGCCGTCGGCCGCGGCCCGAACACCGCCGACCTCGGCTACGAGGAGCAGGGCGTCAAGATGGACCGCGGCTACGTGCTGACCGACGAGCGGCTGCGCACCAGCGTGCCGAACGTCTACGCCGTCGGCGACATCGTGCCCGGTCTCCAGCTCGCCCACCGGGGCTTCCAGCAGGGCATCTTCGTCGCGGAGGAGATCGCCGGGCAGAACCCGGCCGTCATCGACGAGGTCGGCATCCCCCGCGTCACCTACTCCGACCCGGAGCTGGCGTCGGTCGGCCTGACCGAGGCGAAGGCCAAGGAGCAGTACGGCGCCGACAAGGTCAAGACCTACAACTACAACCTGGGCGGCAACGGCAAGAGCCAGATCCTGAAGACGGCCGGCTTCGTCAAGCTCGTCCGGGTGGAGGACGGCCCCGTCGTCGGCGTGCACATGGTCGGCGCCCGGGTCGGCGAGATGGTCGGCGAGGCGCAGCTCATCTACAACTGGGAGGCGTACCCGGCCGAGGTGGCGCAGCTCGTGCACGCCCACCCGACGCAGAACGAGGCCCTGGGCGAGGCGCACCTGGCGCTCGCCGGCAAGCCGCTGCACGCACACGCCTGATCACGACAACCGCGGCGTCCGGCGACGGGCGATGATCCCACCAGGGGAATGAAGGAGTCTTTGAAGATGCCGGTATCGGTCACCATGCCCCGGCTCGGTGAGAGCGTCACCGAGGGCACCGTCACGCGCTGGCTCAAGCAGGAGGGCGACACCGTCGAGGTCGACGAGCCCCTGCTCGAGGTGTCGACCGACAAGGTCGACACCGAGATCCCGTCCCCGGCGGCGGGCGTGCTGAGCCGGATCGTGGTCGGCGAGGACGAGACCGCCGAGGTCGGCAGCGAGCTGGCCGTGATCGCGGGCGAGGGCGAGTCCGCCGGCGGCGGCGAGGCCGCCCCGCAGCAGGAGGAGCCGGCCGAGGAGGCCGCCGAGGCCGCCGAGGAGCCGCAGGCCGAGGCGGAGCAGCCGGCCGTCGAGGAGCCGCAGGAGCAGGCCGCGCCGGCGCCGTCGGGCGAGGGCACCCCGGTCAAGATGCCGGCTCTCGGCGAGAGCGTCACCGAGGGCACCGTCACCCGCTGGCTCAAGCAGGTCGGCGACACCGTCGAGGTGGACGAGCCGCTGCTGGAGGTCTCCACCGACAAGGTCGACACCGAGATCCCGTCGCCGGTGGCCGGCACGGTCCTGGAGATCAAGGTCCCCGAGGACGAGACCGCCGCGGTCGGCGCCGACCTGGCCGTGATCGGTGCCGCCGGCGCCGCCCCGGCCGAGGCCAAGCCGGAGCCGAAGGCCGAGCCCAAGCCGAAGGCGGAGGCCAAGCCCGAGCCGAAGGCCGAGGCCAAGCCGGAGCCCAAGGTCGAGGAGCCGACCCCGGGCATGTCGTACAACGAGCCGTCGGCGGAGGCCGAGACCTCGGCGCGGCCCGCGCAGGCCGAGCAGAAGGCCGTGCCGTCGGCTCCGACCCCGTCCCCGCAGCGCCCGTCGGCGCCCGCGCAGGGCGGCGGCGAGGAGGCCGCCGGCTACGTGACCCCGCTGGTGCGCAAGCTGGCCAGCGAGCACGGCGTCGACCTCTCCTCGGTCAACGGCACCGGCGTCGGCGGCCGGATCCGCAAGCAGGACGTGCTGGAGGCGGCGGAGAAGGCGAAGGCCGCCAAGGCCGCGCCGGCCCCGGCGCAGCAGCCCGCCGCGGCGGCGGCCCCGGCCAAGCCCGCCGCCAAGCTTCAGCCGAGCGCCAAGCGCGGCAGCACCGAGAAGCTCCCCCGGATCCGGGCGACGATCGCCAAGCGGATGCAGCAGTCGCTGCACGAGATGGCGCAGCTGACCACGGTGGTCGAGGTGGACGTCACCAGGATCGCCAAGCTGCGGGCGCAGGCCAAGGAGTCGTTCCAGCAGCGGCACGGCGTGAAGCTGTCGTTCCTGCCGTTCTTCGCCCTCGCGGCGGTCGAGGCGCTGCAGGCGTACCCGATCGTCAACGCCAGCATGGACCTCGACGCCGGCACGATCACCTACCCGGACTCGGAGCACCTCGGCATCGCCGTGGACACCGAGCGGGGTCTGATGGTGCCGGTGATCCACGGCGCCGGTGACCTGAACCTGGGTGGCATCGCCAAGCGGATCGCCGACCTGGCCGAGCGCACCCGGACCAACAAGATCAGCCCGGACGAGATCGCCGGGGCGACCTTCACGCTGACCAACACCGGCAGCCGGGGCGCCCTCTTCGACACCCCGATCGTGCCGTCGCCGCAGTCGGCGATGCTCGGCACGGGTGCCGTGGTCAAGCGTCCGGTCGTGGTCAACGACCCGGAGCTGGGCGAGGTCGTCGCGGTCCGGTCGATGGTCTACCTGGCCCTGTCGTACGACCACCGGCTGATCGACGGCGCGGACGCCGCCCGCTTCCTGGTCGCGGTCAAGGAGCGGCTGGAGTCGGGCAACTTCGAGGCCGAGCTCGGCCTGTAGTCCCCGCGCGACGACACGAAGGGCGCCCCGGTCACCGACCGGGGCGCCCTTCGCCGTCCGGCCGCCCGGCCTGCACGCCGTCTGGTTCCCCGCCGCCCGACCGGCCGCCCGCCGCCGGACTGGCGCGATTCCGGCCCGGCGGGGACAGGACGCTGCCAGAGTGGTTGGGTGGGTGTCATCCGGTGGCGCGAGCGGCTGGGACCGGCCGTCTCGATCGCCCCCGGCGCCCGGGTCGACCGGTTCGAGGTCTTCTTCGACCTGGTCTTCGTCTTCTCGTTCTTCATCATCACCCGGACCACCGCCGCCGACATCTCGGGTTGGCAGCTGGGGCACGCCGCGCTCGTGCTGGCCGTGCTCTGGTGGTGCTGGGTGGTGCACTGCGTGGTCGCCACCCGGGTCCGGCTCGGCGAGGGCTTCGTCCCGGTGCTGATGGTCATCGGCATGGCCGCGCTGTTCTGCTTCGCGCTCTCCCTCCCCCAGGCGTTCAGCGACGCGACCGACGTGGCCGCCGGGCCGATGGTGGTCGCGCTCAGCTACGTGGTGATCAGGGGTGTGCACCTGGCGCTGTACTGGCACGTCGCGCGGGAGAGACCCGGCGAGCGGCGGCTGCTGCTGAAGTACTCCCCGGAGGTGACGATCAGCACCATGCTGCTCACGGCCGCCGCGCTGATCCCACCCCAGATCGACGACCCGGACCGGGCGGCGATGCTACGCGACGGGCTCTGGGTCAGCGTCGTCCTGCTCCAGTACGGCATGGGCCTGGTCGCCGGCGCCTGGGGCTGGATGGTGACCTCCGCCGAGCACTGGACCGAGCGGTACGATCTCATCCTGATCATCGCCCTGGGCGAGTCGGTCATCTCCGTCGGCGTCGGCAGCAACCTGCTCGGTCAGCCCCCCACGTGGCCGGCGGTCGCCGCGGCGGTGCTGGGCATCTTCTTCACGGCCGCGCTCTGGTGGGCGCACTACGACGTGATCGCACCGGCCGCCCGGATCGCCCTGCACGCGGCCGAGGGGCGGCCCCGGGTCTCGATGGCCCGGGACGCGTACGCCTATCTCCACCTGCCGATGATCGCCGGGATCATCCTGTTCGCCCTCGGCGCCGAGGAGATCACGCGCCAGATCGGCGAACCCGAGGTGCCGGTCGCGGAGCCGACGCACGGCCCCGGTGTCCTGCTGCTGTTCGGCGGAGTCGCCTGCTACCTGTGCGCGAACATGCTGTTCCAGTGGCGCACCCTGCGCACCGTCTCGTGGACCAGGGTCGGCGCCGTGCTCCTGTTGGCCGCCACCGTTCCCGTCGGCCAGCGGCTGCCGGGGTTGGCCGCCCTCACCCTGCTCACCGCGATCTGCATCGGGCTGGTGGCGGTCGAGGCGGTGGTCATGGCGGACTCCCGGCGCGCCCTGCGCGAGATGGTCTTCGAGGAGAAGACCACCCACGAGGCGCGCGAGGCCGCCTGGCGCGCCCGCTGGCGCGAGTCCACCCCGGAGGAGCCGTCGACGTGACGCGTGCCGGCACCACCGGTTGTCACGGCCCCCGCCGCAGCGTAGCACTTCGTAGCACACTCGACTAGGATCTGTGCCGTGGCAGAGCACGCTCATCGGGAGATCACGCAGCGGGAGTTGCGCAACGACTCGGGCGCGATCATGCGGCACGTCGAGTCCGGCGAGTCCTTCGTCATCACGCGCAACGGCACCCCCGTCGGAAAGCTCGTCCCGCTCCGCCGGCGCACGTTCGTCCCGCGGGCCGAGGTGCTCGCCGCCTTCACGACAGCCCCCGTGCTCGACGGCGAGAGATTCCGCGCCGACATCGACTCGTCGGTCGAGCAGGACCCGTTCAGCCGTGAGTGGTGAGGCGCCGGTCCGTGGCCTGATCGACACGAACGTCGTGGTCCATCTCGGCGCCCTCGGTCCGGGGGACCTGCCCGAGGAGATGGTGATCAGCGCCGTGACGCTCGCGGAGCTCTCCGCCGGCCCGCACCACACGGACGACCGCGCCGAACGGGCCCGGCGGACCAGCGTCCTCCAGCATGCCGAGGCCGTGTTCGAGCCGCTGCCCTTCGACGCCGAGGCCGCGCGGGCCTTCGGCCTGGTCACCAGCGCGGTCCTGGCCACGGGGCGCACCACCCGCCGCCGGCTGGCGGACCTGATGATCGCCTCCATCGCGTACGCGAACCGACTGCCGCTCTACACCACGAACCCGACCGACTTCGTCGGGCTGGAGGAGTTGGTCACCGTCCGGCCCGTCCGTCGGCCCTGACGGGGCACGTGTTCGCGCGCCCGCTGTCGTAGGCTGGCCGCAGCGTCGCGGTGCACCCGGCAAGGAGACCGCCGAGGGCATGGAGGCGCGGGACAGCATGGGACACACATGCCCCCGTTCACGCCGGACGAGCGCCTGCGGGCCTTCGGCAACCAACTGATCGAGATCCACCTCTGGCTCCGCGAGGAGCTCGCCCGCCTGCGCGACGGCGTGGGCGACCCCGGCGTACGGCCGAGGGACCTGCGGACCCACTGCCTGGCCTTCTGCGCGGCGCTGACCCGGCACCACACCGGCGAGGACGCTGGGGCGTTCCGGGTGCTGGCCGAGCAGGTGCCCGAACTGGCCCCGGTGCTGCGCGAGCTGGAGGCCGACCACCACATCGTGGCCGAGGCCCTGCACCGCGTCGAGGAACTCACCGGTGGGGCCGCGCCGCCCGACGAGGTGCGGGCCGAGCTGGACACCCTCGCCGCGCTGCTCGAGACGCACTTCGTCTACGAGGAGAAGAAGCTCGTCGGCGCGCTCAACGCGCTGACCGGCGGCAGCACCGAGGGCCTCCTCGGGGTCCCCCTCCCGCCGCCCGACCGTGACCCTGGACCGGTCCGCTGACCCGCACCCGGGCGAGCGCGCCGGCGGCACCACGGGGTCGACGCGGCGTTCGACCCGGCCCGGGTCTGCTGGTAGCAGAATCGCGGTCGTCGGGCTTGGCCGGTAGGCAGCGCCCGGGCAGGGTGGGCGCATGGCGATCTTCTCCCTCCAGGCGGTCCCGTCCGACGGCCCGGGCTGGCTGGACCTGGCCCGGCGGGCCGAGGCGGCCGGCTTCGACACCCTGTTCACCGCCGACCATCCGGGTTTGGCGGCGTCCCCCTTCGTCTCGCTGGCCGCCGCTGCGGCGGTGACCGAGCGGATCGGCCTGGGCTCGTACGTCTCCAACGCCGGCGTCCGGGAGCCGATGCTGCTCGCCTCGGACGTGGCCTCCCTCGACCTGCTCTCCGGCGGCCGGGCCCGGTTCGGCCTCGGCGCCGGCCACACCCCGGCGGAGTGGCTCGCGGTCGGCCGGGAGCGGCCCGACGTCGCCGGGCGGGTGCGCCGCTGCCTGGCCGTGGCCGAGGCCGTCCGCGCCCTGCTCGACGGCGAGGAGGTCACCGTCGACTCCCCCGACCTGGTCCTGCGGGGCGCGCGGCTGGAGAAGCCGCGCCCGGTGCAGCGGCGGATCCCGTTCACCCTCGGCACGGCGAACTCGGCGATGCTGCGCTGGGCCGGCGCGCACGCCGACGTGGTCGGGCTGTCCGGGCTCGGCCGCACCCTGCCCGACGGCTACGCGCACACGGTGCGCTGGCGCGAGGCCGACATCGACAGGCAGCTCGACTGCGTCGCGGCCGGGGCGGCCGGGCGGGCCGAGCCGCCGGTGCTGGAGGCGCTCGTGCAGCATGTGGCCGTCACCGACGACGCCGAGGCCGCCGCCGCGCCCACGGCGGCCGACGTCGGGCTGACCGTGCCCGAGCTGCTCGCGACGCCGTTCGTGCTGATCGGCACCGAGGACGAGATCGTCGCCGCGGTAGCCGCGCACCGGCGCCGCTGGGGCGTCACCCGCTTCGTCGTACGCGAGGAAGCGCTGGACCCGCTCACCCCGGTGCTGGCCCGCGTGGCCGCCACCGGCTGAGCCGCCAACCTGTCGGACACGGATCAGGCGTGGTCAGGTCGCCCGACGCCTTCGCGGAGGTCGAACGACTGATGGCCGACCTCCGCCCGACCTCGGTCACGGCGCGGGGACGACCGCTCGGCGCATCCGCGCCGGGCCGCGTGCCCGAAGATGGAGGCATGCGGATCCTCATGGCCGGCGCGTCCGGCTTCCTCGGCACCCGGCTGGTCGACCGGCTCACGGCGGACGGGCACCAGGCCACCCGGCTGGTCCGCCGGCCGCCGCGCACCCCTGACGAGCGGCAGTGGAACCCGTCCGCCGCGCAACTCGACCCGGCGGTGGTGGCGGAGGCGGACGCGGTGGTCAACCTGGCCGGCGCGGGCGTGGGCGACAAGCGGTGGAACGACGAGTACCGGCAGCTGATCCGGTCCAGCCGGGTCGACACCACCACCACGCTGGCGATCGCCATCGCCGGCCTGCCGCCGGGCGACCGGCCGAGGGCGCTGCTCAACTCCTCGGCGGTCGGCTGGTACGGCAACACCGGCGACCGGTCGGTCGAGGAGGACGCCCCGGCCGGCGACGGCTTCCTGGCCGACGTCTGCCGGGTCTGGGAGGCCGCGACCCGGCCGGCCGAGGACGCCGGCGTACGCGTCGTGCGGATGCGCATCGGGCTGCCGCTGCACCGCGACGGCGGGCTGCTCAAGCCGCAACTGCTGCCGTTCCGGCTGGGGATCGCCGGCCGGCTCGGCAGCGGTCGGCAGTGGCTGCCGTGGATCTCCCTGGCCGACTGGCTGGACGCCGCCCGGTTCGTGCTGGACCGCGACGACCTCGTGGGGCCGGTCAACCTGGTCGGGCCGGCTCCGGTGACCAACGCCGAGTTCACCCGGGAGCTGGCCCGCCAGCTGCACCGGCCGGCGATCGTCCCGATCCCGGCGCTGGCGTTGAAGGTGGCGCTCGGCGGCTTCGCGCACGAGGCGCTGACCAGCACCCGCGTCCTCCCGGGTGTGCTCACCGGGGCCGGCTTCACCTACCGCCACCCCGAGCTGGCCGCCGCCCTGCACGCCGCCCTCACCGACTAGCCGCGGCGGGGGCGGTCGGCTGGCCGCACAGCTCGCGCCGGTGCGCCGCACGACGTCGTCGATGCCGCGCGGGTGCGGCGGGCCGGGCTAGGCGTGCGCAGCTCAGGGAGGGTAGATGGTGGGCCGCCAGGGACTCGAACCCTGAATGCCGGACGTTGCCGATAGATCATCCTGAATCGGGCAGATCCGGCCCCTGGCCAGGGCGGCGACCCTCATTGCCTCTCGACGTTTTACAGGCCTTTCCGAGCTCAGTTGTGCCGGATCTGTGCCCGATGATCATGCTTGAAATCGAACTTGATCAAGACGGATCAAGATCGCTAGAGTGCCGACGTGAAGCGGGAAGTCTCCTCGAGACGTAGAATCGCGGTGAGGGCGAAGCGCCAGCCGAGATTCCGGCACCGGTGTGAGGGAGGGGGCAGGATGTTCGGTTGGAAAGAGAAGCTCAACGATCTGATGGCGCAGCTCAGGCCCGACCTGAGTCGGGAATCGCTCGGCGTCGGGCCCGACTTCCCGGGCGTCGCCCCGAACCCGCTCCTGAGCAGTGATGCACGGAAGCGCAATGCGGAACTGCGTACGGGGGCGCTTGCGCTCGGCGTTCTCGTCGACTGGCGGGAGGTCAGCAGCGACGGCAGTCCACGCGTGGTCCTGATGTTCGACGTGGAGACCGCCGACGGCATCTCGTTCCGCGGTATCGCAGACGAAGACCTCACGATCACCGAGCTCTCCCGACTCGCGCCAGGACAGACGTTGCCCGTGCGCTACCGGCCGGCCGTCATGGACCACTACGTCGCCCTTGCCCGGGACGCGGACCCCGCCCATGTGCAGCAGCTCTCTGACGAGATCGCGAGCCGCAAGCGGACCTGACCGAAGCCATTGGCCGGATCCCTAGGGCGTGTCTGGCAAAGGTTGAGCGTTCTGGCTGGAGCTCTGGTCCCGTGTCGGTCTGATGGGCACCGGGGTCGGAGTCGGCTTTCGTGTCACGGTCCGGCACCCGGCGGACACCGCCACAGCGGCGCTCTTGACCTGACCGGGACCGGGACCGGCAGCGGAGTCGGCTCCTGGCCGGTCGCCCCGACCATCGACGGCCACCACCTGGACGCGGTGGTTGCCGAAGAGCTCGCCGCGCACCTCACCGAGGTCGGACCCGTCGAGTTCGAGCTTCCCGACATCACCACGGGAGAGCGGCTGACTCGCTCGGTGGCGGTTCTGTTCACGTCGTCGCGGAGGAAGCTGCTGACCGATACCTACTGGTCAGAGTTGTGGGCGGACTGGCGCGAGGCGGCCGGCTGGCCGAAGGAAGGCACCTTTCACTCCCTGCGCCACCTCTTCGGCACCACGCTGATGAGCAACGGCGTGGAGCCTCAGGAGGTACAGAAGGCGCTGCGGCACGCCAACCTGCGGATCACGTTGGAGACCTACGTCCACTGGATGCCGAAGAAGGACCGGGCGCGCGGCGTGGTCGGCGGCCTCCTGCGGGACGCAGACAGCACCCGGCGGGAACCTCGCGCGGACCAAGATCGGAGTTGAGTTGTGCCCTGGTTGTGCCCAATGATCTTCGTCCGGCGTTCTCACAGCTCAGAGGCGGTTTGTGGTGGGCCGCCAGGGACTCGAACCCTGAACCTATGGATTGCCGGCGAGCGGGTTGGATCGGGTGTCGTCGAGGTCATCCGGCCTGTCACCCTGGAGTGGCTGGCCTGGCGGCTGCTGACCCTCGGCTGCGAGTTCGAGGTGCACGAGCCTCCGGAACTCGTCGCGTACCTGCGCGAGATCAGCGGCCGGGCCGGCCGGGCGGCGGGCCCCACGACCACGGGAGCCGGACGGCCCCCACCGCCTGCGGGCGGACCGGACGGCGCGTAGCGGCGCACCTCGGGCGCCCGCGCCGACGGCGCATCCGGGCGCCCCGGCGGCGACACGGCCGTGGCCGGGTGCCGTCGGGCATCCGGCCACGGTGGCGTGGTGCGGGATCAGCAGCCGATCACCCAGTAGTTGGGGCCGGTCTGCTTCAGGGTGCTGGTGTGGAAGGTGTTGTAGAGGCCCATCCGCTGGTTCGAGCCGTTGGCGTAGGCGTAGCCGCCGGACTGGTAGGCGCGGCCGGCGGCGACGTGCGCGTAGTTGCTGGCCGTCACGCAGGTCGGTGCCGTGGTCGGGCTCGCGGTCGGGGAGGCGGTGGGGCTCGCCGTCGGGGTGGGGCTGGGGCTCGTCGGACCGTTCAGGCCGAAGAAGACCGCGTCGTGGTACGCCGAGCAGATGGTGTCCAGCATGTACGCGGCGGCGGTGCCGCACTGCTCGGCCCCCGGGCCCGGGTCCACCGGGGTGCCGTGGCCCATGCCGGAGACCCGGTAGACGCGGACGTCGTTGTTGCCGTACACCTCCAGGCTGGTGTTGGCGGGCAGCGACGCGGTGCTGGTGGGGGTCTGCGAGACGCCCCGGACGTTGGTCCACTGGTCACGCAGCTCGGTGGCGTTGGCCGGCACCACCGTGGAGTCCGAGGTGCCGTGCCAGATGGCGACCCGGGGGCGCGGGCCGGTGTGCCCGGGGTACGCGGCCCGGACCAGGTCGCCCCACTGCTGCGGGGTCTTGTTCACCCCGCTGTACTGGCAGGTGCTGGTGGAGGCGGGCGGCGAGCAGCGGTACGGCAGGCCGGCGACGACCGAGCCGGCGGCGAAGACGTCCGGGTAGGTGGCCAGCATGACCGCGCTCATCCCCCCGCCGGCGGAGAGCCCGCTGACGAAGACCCGGCGGGCGTCGGTGCCGTAGTTGTTCCTGGCGTGGTCGACCATCTGCTTGATCGACAGCGCCTCGCCCGAGCCTCGGGTGATGTCCTGCTCGACGAACCAGTTGAAGCAGCTCAGCGGCTGGTTGGCGCTGGACTGCTGCGCCACGATGAGGGCGAACTTCCACTGGTCGGCGAACTTCTGCCAACCGGAGTTGGCGAAGTAGCCGGCGGCGTTCTGGGTGCAGCCGTGCAGCAGCACGACGGCCGGGGCTCCCGCCGGCAGGTTGTCCGGCCGGTACGCGTACATGGCGAGGTTGCCGGGGTTGGAGCCGAAGTTGGTGACCTGGGTGAGGGTGGCGGCCTGGGCGGGGGCCGCGACGGTCGCCACCGCGGCGGCGGCGAGGACCATCCCGGCGACCGCGCCGGTCAGCCGGGTGAGCAGGGACGGGAAGCGGAGCACGGGGGCCTCCTGGCGACGGGGTGTGAACTGGGTCACCCGCGAATTGCCGCGACGTTACGTCGATGTGTCGATGCTGTGACATGGGCCACGGTCACACATTCACCGCCCGGAGGATGTGCGTCCTGACCGGCGTGCCCCGGTGCGGTTGGTAACGTCCGCTGCGTGCCGACCTCCCCGTCCCTGGCGCCTTCGCCGGCCTCGCCGCCCCGCGTCGTCCGCCACCGGCGGGCCGACCTGATCGTGGCGCTGGTCGCGCTGGCGCTCGCCGTCTGGGTGACCAGCGGGCTGTGGCGGGACCCGAACGCCCGCACCATCACCGTCAACTCCAGCGACCAGGCGCTCTTCGAGTGGCTGCTGGCCTTCGGCGGCCACGCGGTGACCCACGGCGACAACCCGCTCTTCACCTACCTGGTCAACGTCCCCGACGGGGTGAACCTCGCGGTCAACACCTCGATCACCGTGTACGCGGCGGTCTTCGCGCCGCTGACGTACCTGATCGGGCCGCCGGCCACGTTCCTGGTGATCCTCACCCTCAACCTGGCCGCCACCGCGCTCGCCTGGTACTGGCTGCTCTCCCGGCACCTGGTCCGCAGCCCGCTCGCCGCCGCCGTCGGCGGGCTGTTCATCGGCTTCTCCCCCGGCATGGTCTCGCACGCCAACGCCCACCTGAACTGGACGGCCGGCTGGCTGGTGCCGCTGCTGATCTGGCGGACCTTCGCACTGCGCCGCTCCCGGCACCCGCTGCGCGACGGCGCGATCCTCGGCGCGCTCGTCGCCGTGGCCTTCTCCATCGCCGCCGAGGGGCTCTTCTTCACCGCGCTGGCGCTGGGCGTCTTCGTCGCCGTCTGGGCGCTGCACCCGGCCCACCGCGCCGAGGCCCGCGCGGTGCTGCCGACCTTCCTGCGCGGCCTCGGGGTGACCGCCGTCGTCGCGGGGGTGCTGCTGGCGTACCCGCTGTGGCTGCACTTCGCCGGCCCGCAGCGCTTCCACGGCACCGGCTTCGACGCGGTCATCCACTCCGAGGACGTCGTCGCCTACGGGGCGTACCCGCGCCGGTCGCTGGCCGGGGAGGTGGGGCTGGGCACCCGGCTGGCACCCAACCCGACCGAGGAGAACTCGTTCTTCGGCCTCCCGCTGCTGCTGCTCGCCGTCGCGTGCTTCGTGGCGCTGTGGCGCCGGGCCGACGCCGGCCGCCGGGCGACGCTCTGGGCGCTGGGCGTGACCGCCGCCGTCTTCACCGTGCTGTCGTTCGGCCCCGAGGCCAAGGTCGACGGGCGTCGTACGGACCTGCCGATGCCGTTCGACCTGCTCGGGCACCTGCCGGTGGTGAACGCCGCCCTGCCCGCCCGGCTGGCACTGGTCGTGGCGCCGGTGATCGGGGTGCTGCTGGCGTACGCCGTCGACCAGCTCCGCGCCGATCCGCCCCGGCACCGCCCCGCGCGGCTGGCCTGGTGGGCGGGGTTCGCGCTGGCGCTGCTGCCGCTGGTGCCGATGCCGCTGCTGACCATCGAACGCGAGCCGATCCCGCGCTTCATCACCGCCGGGACGTGGCGGGAGCACGTCTCCCCCGGCGGGGTGCTGACCCCGCTGCCGCTGACCCTCGACGTCTATCCCGACGGCCAGCGCTGGCAGGCGTACGCGCTGGCGCACCGGCAGGGCGAGTTCGCCATCCCCTCCGGCTTCTTCCTCGGCCCGGGCGGCCCGGACGGCCGGGGACGGATCGGCCCGCCGCCGCGCCCGTTCAGCGCGCTGGTGGACCAGGCCGGCCGGACCGGGCTGGTGCCGATCATCACCGAGGGCAGCATCCAGGAGGTCCGCGCCGACCTGCGGCACTGGCGGATCGAGACGATCGTGCTGGCCGACGAGGTGCACGGGGCGAAGTGGCCGGTCGACGAGGAGGCGATCCGGCGCACCGTGACCGCGCTGCTCGGCCCGCCCGAGCGGGTGGACGACGTCTGGCTGTGGCGGGTTCCGCAGGGATGAGCGCCGGGGCGACGTGGTGAGCCGCGTCACCGGTGGTGACCGGCCGGTACGGGTCTAGGCTTGGCGGCGTGACCACGACGACCTCCGGCCTCACGGCCGTCCGCGCCGGTGTCCTCGACTACCAGGCCGCCTGGGACGAGCAGCGCCGGCTGCACGAGTCGGTGGTGGCCGGCGAGCGCGGCGACACCGTGCTGCTGCTGGAGCACCCGAGCGTCTACACCGCCGGCAAGCGCACGGAGCCGTGGGACCGGCCCATGGACGGCACCCCCGTCGTCGACGTGGACCGGGGCGGCAAGATCACCTGGCACGGCCCGGGTCAGCTGGTCGGCTACCCGATCCTGCGGCTGCCCGACCCGGTCGACGTGGTCGCCTACGTCCGCCGCACCGAGCAGCTGCTGATCGACGTCTGCGCCGAGTTCGGGCTGACCGCCGGCCGGGTCGAGGGGCGCAGCGGGGTCTGGGTGCCGGAGGACGACCGGGGCCCGGCCCGCAAGGTGGCGGCCATCGGCATCCGGGTGGCCCGCGGGGTGACCCTGCACGGCTTCTCCATCAACTGCGACTGCGACCTGGGCCACTTCGACCGGATCGTGCCCTGCGGCATCCGCGACGCCGGGGTCACCTCGCTCACCGCCGAGCTGGGCCGCCCCGTCACCGTGGCCGACGTGCTGCCGGTCGTGGAGCGCCACCTGCCCACCCTCGTCACGGCCTGACCGGTGCGGATCGACCTGGTCACCGTCGTCGTCGCCGAGTACGACCCGGCCATCGACTTCTTCACCAAGGTGCTCGGCTTCGAGCTGGCCGAGGACTCCCCGTCGCTGACCAACGACGGCCGGCCGAAGCGCTGGGTCGTCGTCCGCCCGCCCGGCGCGCAGACCGGGCTGCTGCTGGCCCGCGCCGACGGCGACCGGCAGGCTCGATCGGTCGGCGACCAGGTCGCCGGCCGGGTCGGTTTCTTCCTCCAGGTCGACGACTTCGACGCCGTCCACCGGCGGATGGTCGAGGCGGGCGTCGAGTTCGTCAAGCCGCCGCGCACCGAGCCGTACGGCCGGGTCGCCGTCTTCCGCGACATCGCCGGCAACCTCTGGGACCTCCTCGGCCCGGCCTGACCGCCGGCCAGCACCACGCACCCCGGTCACGCCCCGCCGGTCAGACCTGACCGGCCGGGTGCTCCGGCGGCGCACCGGCGCGCCGCCGGAGCCACGGCTGGCACAGCACGATCGCCCCGCCGATGACGGCGCCGATCACCGTCTCGACGCCCCGGTCGAAGAGCAGCGAACCGACCGGGCGGGCCGCCGCGAGCTGGCCCATCAGCAGGGCCATCGGCGTGATGAACAGCAACGCCAGCCCGTAGTTGCGCCCCACCAGCAGCTCGGTGACGATCTGGAGCGCCGCCACCAGCAGGACCGTGGTGACCGGCGAGAATGCCGGCGCGAGCAGCACCGCGCTGGTCAGCAGCCCGAGCAGGGTGCCGACGATGCGGTGCCCGGCGCGCACCAGCTGGGCGGCGACGCCCCGGGCGCTGAGCGGCGCGACGGCCGCCACCATCGCCCAGTACGGGTGCCCGATCCCGACCGCCGTGGCCGTGCCGCCGGCGAGCAGCACGGCCACGGCGTAGCGCGCCGGCTCCCAGGACCAGACGTGCCTGAGCCCGGCCGGACGGCTCCGCTGCCGCCGCAGGAGACCCCCGACGTTGCCGACGAGCAGCGCGAACAGCGCGCTGAGCCCGGCCACGGCCGCCGCCATCGGCAGCTCGGAGACCACGTGCGGGACCGAGGCCGCGGCGCCGAAGCCGAAGACGAGGAAGAGCGGTCCCGGCGGGTGCCAGTCCTGCGCGGCGGCGAGCACGGCGCCCGCCGCCGCGACGACCGCCGCGGCCGGCACCGCGACCCACGCGCGCGACTCCAGGGAGCCGACCAGCACCCCGAGGAGCACCGACACCGTGAGCGCCGCCGCGGCGCTCGCCTGCATCGCCGCCCGGGACAGGTGCACGTGGTTGCGCCCGTAGAGCGAGGTGAACGCGCCGAACGCGGCGTACAGGGACCACTCGGGGTGGCCGGCCGCCAGCACCGCCAGCAGCGGCACGAGGACGCTCACGCCGGCCCGCAACGCGACCCGGTGGGCCCCGTGTTCCTCGCGGAGGTGCAGCAGGTCGCGCAGCGTCCCCCGGAACTGCTCGCCCATCGCCCTCCTCCACACCCCGCTCCTTCATATACCGCTACGGGGTGAGCCGGTGCAGGTCGCGCGGGAAGGCGGTCACCTCCCGGACGTTGGCCGCGCCGGTCAGCCGGGCCACGAAGCGTTCCAGCCCGATGGCGAAGCCACCGTGCGGCGGCATCCCGTGCCGGAACGCGTCGACGTAGCCGGCGTACGGCTCGACCGGTTCGCCCCGGGCGGCGAGCGCCGCCAGGTAGTCGGCGTGCCGGTGCAGCCGCTGCCCGCCCGTCACCAGCTCCAGCCCCCGGAAGAGCAGGTCGAACCCGTTGGAGTACGCGGGCCGCGCCGGGTCCGGGTGGGTGTAGAAGGGCCGCTTCGCCATCGGGTAGCCGGTGACGAAGAGGAACTCCGAGCCGTGCTCCCGTTGTGCCCACTCGCCCAGCGCCCGCTCGTGCGCCGGGGCGAGGTCCGGCTCGTCGGCCGGCGCCCCCGCGATCTCGAGGGCCTCGGTGAAGTGCACGGCGGGGATCTCCGCCGGCACGTCCGGGGCCTCGACGCCGAGCGTGGCGAGCGCCGCCCCGGCCCGTTCGCGCACCGCGTCGAGCATGCCGGCCACGGTGTGCCGCAGCACGGCCATAACGTCCCGGTGGTCGGCGACGAAGCCCAGCTCGGCGTCGAGCGAGGTGTACTGCGCCAGGTGCCGGACGGTGTCGTGCGGCTCGGCCCGGAACACCGGCCCGACCTCGTAGACCCGCTCGAAGACGCCGACCATGAGCTGCTTGTAGAACTGCGGCGACTGGGCCAGGTACGCGGGCCGGCCGAACCAGTCCAGCGCGAAGACGTTCGCCCCGCTCTCGGTGGACGCGCCGACCACCTTCGGCGTGTGGATCTCCACGAAGTCGCGGGCCTCGAGTGCGGCCCGGAAGCCGGACACCGCCGCCGCCGAGACGCGCAGCGCCGCCGCGCGGGTCGGATGGCGCAGCGCGACGGACGCGTGGTCGAGCTGGGTGGGCAGGCTCGCGGTGAGCGCCGGCCGGTACAGGTCGAACGGCGGCGGCACGGCGGGCGGGCCGAGCGGTCGTACCGTCGGCGCGGTCAGCTCGACCCCGGCGGGGGCCGTCGGGTTCGCCACCACCGTGCCGGTGACCTCGACGACCGTCTCCTCGGTGAGTTCCTCCACCTCGGCGCGGACGGCCGGGTCGGTGACCACCACCTGGGCGAGGCCGGCGGCGTCCCGGACGATCAGGAAGGCCACCGACTTGAGCAGCCGGCGGCGGTGCACCCAGCCGGCGATCCGGACGGGCACGCCGACATGGGTGGAGAGCTGGGTGGAAAGGATGCGTTGCACGGCGGGTACCTCCTCGATCAATCGCAACGCGATCCCCGGGAGGTGTGGGCGAGCGGGAAACCTCGCGGTGCCACCACACCTTCGCCCCCGCGGACGGGGGCCTCGTTTCGTCGCCTTTTCACCGGGGCCAGCCGGGCGGGCTCTACTGGGCCGTGCCAGGAAGGGACCCTTCCGCCACATGCCGTTCTTCCCGCAGCTCGGGAGGGTCTTCGCGCGCCGGGGCCAGACCGCCTCGCAGCAACCGGCGGCTCTCTTCAACTGGTGGCCCGGGGCGCTACTCGGCTCCGTCACAGCTCTGCCGGGCACGCTAGCACCCCCACCGACCCCCTGTGACGGGCTTTCCGCCGTCGCGGTATCCGGCGTCACAAGACTGGTGGGGTGACGCCCGTCGCCCGAGCTACATCGACGGCGACCGTCGGGCGTAGGCTCGGTTTTGTGACGATCGAGCACTCCGCGCCGACGACCGGCCAGGCAGCGCGCACGACGACGCCCGCCCCCGAGGGGCGGCGCCTCCTGCGAATCGAGGCGCGCAACGCCGAGACGCCGATCGAGCGCAAACCACCGTGGATCAAGGTCAAGGCCAAGATGGGGCCGGAGTACACCCAACTGCGCGGGCTCGTCTCGCGCGAGGGGCTGCACACCGTCTGCCAGGAGGCCGGCTGTCCCAACATCTACGAGTGCTGGGAGGACCGGGAGGCCACCTTCCTCATCGGTGGCGACCAGTGCACCCGGCGCTGCGACTTCTGCCAGATCGACACCGGCAAGCCGGCCGAGTTCGACGCCGACGAGCCGCGCCGGGTCGCCGAGTCGGTGGTCTCGATGGGCCTGCGCTACGCGACCATCACCGGCGTGGCCCGCGACGACCTGCCCGACGGCGGCGCCTGGCTCTACGCCGAGACCGTCCGGCAGATCCACGCCCTTCAGCCCGGCTGCGGCGTCGAGCTGCTGATCCCCGACTTCAACGCGGTCCCCGAGCAGCTGGCCGAGGTCTTCGGCGCCCGGCCGGAGGTGCTCGCGCACAACGTGGAGACCGTGCCGCGGATCTTCAAGCGGATCCGGCCGGCCTTCCGCTACGAGCGGTCGCTGGACGTGATCCGGCAGGCCCGCGCCGACGGGCTGGTCACCAAGTCCAACCTGATCCTGGGCATGGGCGAGGAGCGCGCCGAGGTATCCCAGGCGCTGCGCGACCTGCACGACGCCGGGTGCGAGCTGATCACCATCACGCAGTACCTGCGCCCCACCCCCCGGCACCACCCCGTCACCCGCTGGGTCAAGCCGGAGGAGTTCGTCGAGCTGCGCGAGGAGGCCGAGGAGATCGGCTTCGCCGGCGTGATGAGCGGGCCGCTGGTGCGCTCGTCGTACCGGGCCGGGCGGCTCTACCGGCAGGCGCTGGAGGCCCGCGAGGGCGCCCCGGTCACCGCCGGCTGATTCACCCGGCCGACGCGCCGGCACCGCTCGACCGCGGGCCGGCGGCCAGGTGTCATGATCGACTCATGACGGCCGGGGTACGCCAGCGATGGCGCGACGCACGTCCCGCGCTCCCGCCGGCCCGGTGGCCCGTGCTGCCGACGGCCCTGACCGTGCTCGCCGTCGTGGCCGGGACCGGCTACCGCCTCGGCCTGCTGCTGCACGACGCGCCGCCGACCAACAGCGACGAGGCCACCATGGGGCTGGCCGCGCTGCACATCGCCCAGGGCCGGGAGTTCCCCGTCTGGTTCTACGGCCAGGCGTACATGGGGACGCTGGAGGCGTACCTGGCCGCGCCGGTGTTCGCGCTGGCCGGCCCGTCGACGCTCGGGCTGCGCCTGCCCACCCTCGCCCTGTACGCGGTCTTCGTCGTGCTCGCCTGGCGGCTGACGCTGCGGCTGACCGGGGACCGCTGGTTCGCCCTGCTCGTCGTGGCGCTGCTGGCGCTCGGCTCCGAACGGGTGGTGAAGAACCAGCTCATCGCCGGGGGCGGGTACCCCGAGATGAACGCGGCCGGGATGGCGCTCGCCGTGCTGGCGTACGACCTGGCGGCCGGCCGGCCGGGACGCCGGCTGCCGCGCTGGACGGCGTGGGGCTTCCTGGCCGGGCTGCTGCTCTGGGTGGACCCGCTGGTGCTGCCGTACGTGGCGGCGACCGGCGCGGTGCTGGTCGCGTACGGCCGGCGGGAGCTGCGCGGTCGGGCCGGGGCGCTGCTCGGCGCCGCCGCGCTCGTCGGGGCCGGGCCGCTGCTGGTGCACAGCCTGGCGACGGGGCGCAACCCGCTCGCGGCGGTGCTCGCCGCCGGCGGCTCCGGGCAGCCCGCCGGCTGGGCGGACCGGCTGCACGGGGGGTTGGTGCTCGGCCCGCCGCTGGGCATGGGCTTCTGCTCCCCGAGCCACTGCACGCCCGGCCAGCTCTGGTGGGCGGTCGCCCTCCCGCTGCTGCTGGTGACGGCCGCCCTCTCGGCCTGGCGCGCGCTGCGCCCACCCGTCGGAGATCTTGGACAGTTGCCGGTCCGGGCTGACGGCAACTGTCCAAGATCGATCGTGGCGACGGTGGCGGTGGGCGGGGCGGTCCGGCTCGCGCTGGTGGTTGCCGCCGTCGCGACGCTCGCCGTCTACGCCGCCAGCAGCGCCGCGGGACGCACCCCGGTGGAAAGCTCCCGGTACCTGTCCTGCCTGCTCATCTCCGTTCCGGCCCTGCTCTGGCCGCTCTGGTCGGCCGCCCGCCGCCCGACCGGAGCGGGGGCGGCCCGGGCGCACGGTGGCACCGGGGCGGGAGCGCGATGGAGGGCCGCGACGCGGATCGCGGCGGTCGTGGTGCTCG
>NZ_JBFABB010000118.1:0-21178 GCF_040640035.1 Micromonospora sp. NPDC023633
CGAGGCACCCCTAGGGCACCCCGCAGGAGGTGGGGGTGCATGGTGTGGGTTATCGGGTCGTCAGTGTGGAGTTGCTGGTCAGGCATTGTCGGGTGATGGTGGGGCGTGAGTTCCTCATCCGGGCCAGATGAACGGCGCACGTGTGACGTGGGAACGGTGCCCGTGAGCTCGTGCGGATCGGTAATGGCGTGGACCGGGACGGGCTCTCTCCCCCTCGCGCCCCACTCGTCGGCCGCCCTCGCGCTCGACGCCGGGGCGCCACGAGGATCGCGTGCCGGAGAAGGCCGCGCGCCGGCATGCCGCGACGATTCCGCGGCCCGCCCGACGCATTGACGCGAGTCGCCGCCCCGGCGAAGGCCGCAGGATGGGCGGTCGGGGGGCGCGTGGCGGCGGGTCCCGGCGCACAAATGCGAAATGGCGGCCTCGGGGGGAGAACGCACCCCCGGGCGAAATGGCGCGCGGGCACGGCCGCGGGGCGAGACACCGCGGCCGAAGGGGAACTTCTGGCGGGCGGGGCACGCGAAAGGGACGCGGTGGTGCGGCTGCCGGATTCCGGAGCCGATCACCACCGCGTCCACGGTCCGTCGTCGACGAGCCGGTCCGTCGCGTACGGACCCGGCGCCGACCTACCGGCTCGGGCCGGGCCGTCAGCTGCCGCTGTTGAGCACGTTCCCGTCGTCCGGGCGCAGGGCCCGGGAGCGCCGGAAGTCGCGGTGCACGAAGATCCGCTGCAGCCACCGGTCGCGGCCGTCGTAGCGGGGCGTGAACTCGGTCCGGCCGTGCAGGGCCAGCCGGTTGTCGACGAACGCGAGGTCGCCGGGTTCCAGGATGAACGTCCTGCGGACGGTGCGCAGCGCGTCGCCGAGCAGCGACAGCGCCTGCGTGGCCTCGGGGTCGAGGGGGAACGAGCTCTCGAAGTCGACCTGGACGTCCGGGTCCTCGGGGCTGCCGCTGAGGATGCCGTGCGGCTCCGGCGCGCTGCGCAGGTCGCCGAACGACGCCGGCGGCTCGGTGACGAACCGTGGCTCGTGCAGCACCTTGCGGGCCTGCTCGGACAGCAGGGGCAGCGCGTTGCGGATCGACGTCACCTGCAACCCGGCCACGTTGTCGTGGTCGTTGCGCAGGCAGTGCAGCCCGACGTAGTCCGGACGGTAGACGTGGAAGGCGTTCTCCACGTGCATGGAGAGCATCACCGAGCCCGCGTTGCCCTGGAACTTCTCCATCCCCGGCACCGGCACGACGTCCTGCACCAGCGCGCCGCTCTTCTCCTCCTTGAAGGCGATGAGCTCCCCGAGTTGCAACCCGAGCAGCACCTGCGCGGCGGCGGGCACGGTGGACTCCCGCTGCGCCGAGCCGGCCACGGTGGGCGTGGCGGGCAGCTCGTCGGCGTCCACGGGCAGGTTGCGCACCAGCAGCACGGCGTCGGGCCCGGGATCCCAGGCGAAGCGCCGCACCATCTGGCGCAGTCGTACGGGCAGGTTGCTGGACAGCTCGCGGGCCGACCCGAGCCAGGCGGCCGAGTCCACCAGGCGCGGCGGTCGGCCCGCCAGGTAGCGGGCGATCGTGTCGACCTCGATGTTCTCCTCGCGGGTCAGGACGATCGAACGGTCGGTACTGCGTGTGGGCTGGACGTCTACGGTCACGCCGAGCCTCCTCTGCTGAGGTTCGAGACGGTGTGGGGGTGGAGCGATCGGTCAGTCGTCGTCCTCGTCGTCGTCCCAGAACGCGTCCTGCAGGTGCTCCGCGAGCTGCCGTGGCGTCGGGTTGGCGAACAGGTCGGCGAGCTGGACCGGCATCGCCAGTTCGGTCCGCACCCGCTGCACGAGCTGGGCGCCCAGCAGCGAGTGGCCACCGCTGGCGAAGAAGTTCGAGTCCGCGTGCAGGCCCGGCCGGTCGAGCATCTCGGTCCAGATCCCGACGAGGGCGGCGGTCGTCTCGTCCGGCGGATCGACCTCGGCCGACGCCCGCGCCGCGGCGAGCGCGACGAGGGCCGCGCGGTCCACGGTGCCCGCCACGGTGACCGGCAGCTGGTTCAGCACGACCAGTTCGGGCGTGCACGGCAGGGCGGCGCGGGCGTGCTCGCGCAGCCGCTCCGCCACGTCGGGCTTGCGGGACTCGACGAACGCGACGACCGTGACGTCCTGCGCGTCGCCGCCGGACCCGACGGCGGCGACCGCCTCCACGTCCGGGTGGGCGGCGAGCACGGACTCGACGTCGCAGAGGTGGACCCGCTGGCCGGCGACCCGTACCTGGGCCGACAGCGGGCCGACGACCTCGACCCGGCCGTTCGGCAGCAGGCGCGCGAGGTCTCCGGTGCGGTGGAACCGCCCGTGCGTCGGGTGCTCGCCGAACCGGACGGCGGTCAGCTCCGGCCGGCCGTGGTAGCCGGCGGCCAGGGTGTCGCCCGCGACGCACAGCTCGCCGCGTACGCCGATGCCCAGCTCGTGCCCGGTGCCGGGCTCGGTGACGAACACGCGGGCCGCCGGGAGGACACCCGTCCCGTCCCGTCCGCCGTCGAGCGCGGCGTATCCGGCGACGGCGGGCGTGGTGTAGCCGTGGTGCGGCGTGCCGCCGGTGGCGCGCAGCTGCGCGGCCAGCGGGCGGGGGAGCGGTTCGTGCGACACCAGGACGGTGCGGCCCGCGAGCCGGGCACCCGCGTGCTCGACCACCTGGCGCCACACCGCCGGCGGCGCCTGCACCACGCCCACCCCGTGCCGCTCCACCAGCTCGCCGAGCGCGTGGCCGTCGGTGCGGGCCCGGTCGGGGGCGACGACGACCCGGCCGCCGGTGGTCAGCGCGACCAGCAGCTCCGTCAGCGCCGCGTCGGTGGCGGCGCTGCTCAGCCAGGAGGTGACGGCCGGCCCGGTGGCGACCCGGTCCGCGAGCTGCGCGACCGCGCCGGCCAGGGCCCGGTGGGTGACCGTCACCGCGAGCGGCGCGGGCGCGTCGACCTGGTACGCCAGGTAGGCCACCGCGTCGAGGTCGGGCCCGGCCGGCGCGTCGGTGCGGGACGCGTCGGTGGCGGCGGGGATGCGCACCGCGCCGGGCACGGGGAGGCCCTCGGCCGCCAGCACCGGCGCGGCGCCCGAGTCGGCGAGCCGCGCGGCGAGGTCGGGGATCGGCTGGGTCGGGTCGAGCAGCACGCAGCGCGCGCCCGCCAGCCACACGCCGAGCCACGCGGCGGCCAGCTCCGCGCCGCGCGGCGCCAGCACGGCGACCGTGCTCCCGCCCGAGGCCGCGACCAGGTCCCGGGTGGCGATCGCCGCCGACCACAGCTGGCCGTACGTGACGGCGTCCGCGCCGTCCTGCACGGCGACGAGGTCCGGGTTCGCGGCGACCGTCGCGTGCACCGCGTCCAGCACGGACGCCGTGGCGGCCGCCCGCGGCGGCGCCGACAGGGCGAGGTCGCTCGCGCCCCGGCGGGACAGCTGCGCCACCGGCCGGTCCAGGTCGTCGCCCAGCTGCACGAGCAGCGCGTCGTACCGCTCCAGCAGCAGTGCGACGTCGGCCGCGTCGAAGGCGTCGACGCAGAACGCCGCGCGGACGGTGGTCGCCTCCGCGCCCGGCATGATGAAGAACTCCAGGTCGAAGCGGCTGTAGCCGTTCTCCACCATGACGTGGCGCACCGGCATCCCGGTCAGCGTGGCGGAGGCGTCGACGGTGCCGGGCACGTAGTTGAACAGGTGCCGGAAGAACGAGCTGCGCCACGACGACGGCGCGTCGCCGAGCACGGCGGGGGACACGTGCTCCAGCGGTACGTCGGCGTGGCTGATCGCCTCCAGGAAGGTGCTGCGCGTCTGCTTGACGACGGCGCGGAAGTCGGCGTCCGGGTCGACCCGGACCCGCAGCGGCACCAGGTTCGCGTGGTAGCCGATGGCGTTCATGCTGCGCTGGTCGCGGACGTTCACCGGGGTGCCGATGACCACGTCGGAGCCCGCGCCGTGCTGGGCGAGCAGCACCGAGTACGCCGCGAGCAGCACGACCGCCTCGGAGGCGCGCAGTTCGCGCTGGAAGCGGCGCACCACGGCGCGGGCCGGCGCGGAGAGTTCGTGGTGGACCGTCCGGGCGCGCAGGGACGGCGCGCCGACGGGCGGCCGGGCGCACCACAGACCCGCCTCGGCGGGCCGCAGCCCGTCGAGGTTCTTCCGCCAGTACGCGACGCTGCGCTCGTCCGGCGCGCGTTCCGCGAGCGCGGCCACCGGGGCGTCGTCCGGCCGGCGTCCCGCCGCGACGGTCTCGTACGCGGCGAGCAGCTCGCGGAGCAGGATCGTGGTCGACATGGCGTCGAAGATCAGGTGGTGCACGACGACGCAGCACACGTCGCCGTCCGCTCCCGCGCGGACGCCCGCCCGCAGCAGGGGGCGGCCGTCGATCGCGAAGGGCTCGGCGGCGAACGCGGTCAGGTCGGCGTCCATCCCGTCGTCGCCCGCCGCGACGTCCACCAGGGGCACGTCGACCTGGTCGAGCACCTCCCGGGTGAGCGTCGCGTCGTCGGAGCGGAACACGGTGCGCAACACCTCGTGGCGGGCCAGGACCGCCCGCAGCGCCGCCGTGAACAGCTCGCGGTCGATCCTGCCGGCCACCTCGAAGGCGACCGCCACGTTGTTGACCCCGGTGTCCGGCACCAGCCGCTCGAGCAGCCACATGGCTGCTTCCTTCCTGCTGGCTGCGATGGTCATGCTCACTCGTCCCCTCGGTCGGTGTCGGCGCAGACCTCGGCGAGTCGCGCCACGGTCCGGTTTTCCAGCACGTCGCGCAGCGACAGCGTGAGCCCGCGCCTGCGTGCCTCGTTGACCAGTTGGGCGGCGCCGAGGCTGGTGCCGCCCCGGACGAAGAAGTCGTCGTCGACGCCGATCGAGGAGACGGCGGTGTAGGTGGCGAAGAGCTCGCACAGCAGGGCCTGCAACTCGTCGGCCGGCGCCCGCCCGCCCGGGGTCGCCGCGACCTCCGGAGCCGGCAGGGCCGCCGTGTCGAGCTTGCCGTTCACGGTCAGCGGCAGCGCCGCGAGGCTCACCACGGCGCTCGGCACCATGTAGTCCGGCAGGGTCTCCGCGAGGTCCTTGCGCAGCTGCTGCGGATCGACCTTCCCGTCCGCCCCGGGCACCACGTACGCGACGAGCTGCTTGACCTCCGGGGTGTCCGTGCGGATGACCGCCGCCGCGTGCCGCACCTCCGGGCGGCGCAGCAGCGCCGCCTCGATCTCCCCGAGCTCGATGCGGTAGCCGCGGATCTTGGCCTGGTTGTCGACCCGCCCGCAGAACTCGTACTCGCCGTCCTCGATGGGCCGGACCCGGTCGCCCGAGCGGTACATGCGCGAGCCGGGCGGGCCGAACGGGTCGGGCAGGAAGCGCTCGGCGGTCAGCGCCGGCCTGCCCAGGTAGCCCCGGGCCAGCTGGGCGCCCGCGATGTGCAGTTCGCCGATCTCGCCGGGCGTGACCGGGCGCAGCTCCTCGTCCAGCACGTGGAAGCGCACGTCGGGCATGGGCTGGCCGATGGGCAGCGGCCCCGGCGGCACCGGCTGGTCGGGCTCGATGACCACCGTGCTGCACCCGACCGTCGTCTCCGTCGGGCCGTACTCGTTGACCACCCGCGCGCCGGGGTGCCGGCGGCGCCAGGCGTCGACGGTCTCGCCGAGCAGCAGCTCGCCACCGGCCATCAGCTCCCCGGTCGGGGACGCCTCGGCGGGCAGCGCGGTGAGCAGCGGGATGTGCGACGGCGTCACCTTCACGAACGTGGGCCGCTGCTGCCCGGACGGGCCCGCGGCGGGGGTGCCCATCTCCTCCAGGGCGCCGACGTGCACGCAGCCGCCCGTCATGAGCGGCGCGTAGAACGCGGTGACCGTCAGGTCGAACGCGAACGAGGAGTGCAGCAGCGCCCGGCCGCGTACGCCCGGGTAGGCCGCCACGACGTGGCGCAGGTACGTGCCGAGCTGACGGTGCTCGATCACCACGCCCTTCGGGCTGCCGGTGGAGCCGGAGGTGTAGATGACGTACGCCGTGTTGGCGGGCCGCAGCGGGGCGAGCCGGTCGGCGTCGGTGACGTCGGTGTCCGGCTGGCCGGCGTACGGGGCCGGCTCGTCGAGGAGGACCCGCGGCGTGTCGGACGCCGGCAGCGCGTGCTGGTCGTCGCCGGTGGTCAACAGCAGCATGGGCCGCGCGTCGGTGAGCATGTGCTCCAGCCGCTGCGGCGGGTAGCTCAGGTCCAGCGGCAGGTAGGCCGCCCCGGCCTTGAGGGTGGCGAGCGCGGCCACCACCAGGTGCGCGGACCGGATCCCGATCGCGACGAGCCGCTCCGGGCCCGCGCCGAGCGAGACCAGCCGGTGCGCGAGCCGGTTCGCCTCGGCGTTCAGCTCGGCGTACGTCTTCCGGTGCTCGCCCCACACGACGGCGGTGGCGTCCGGGGTGCGCCGCACCTGCTCCGCGAACAGGTCGGTGAAGAGCGCGGGCTCGCGGCCCGCCCGGCCCGGTGCCATCGCGCTACCCCGCCATCCGCAGACCGGCGTCCGCGCCGGTCATCAGGCCGGAGACCGCCGCCGCGACGTCGGGGTGGCGCAGCATCTGGTCGTGGTCGACGTCGAGCGGGATGGTGCGCCCGAAGACCTGTTCCCGCTGCGTGGAGTGCGCGGAGGTGATCGCCGTCGCCGTCGCCCACTGCGGGGTCGGGTCGATCTCCGCCGCCGCCCGCAGGTAGCCGACGAACGACGCGAAGCTGCCGCCCAGTTCGCCCCGGACGTCGTCGTCCAGCCCGAGCCGGCGGCCCGCCACGTCGATCGCGTCGCGGAAGATCCCGGCGAGCGCGGGACCGATGAGGGTGAGGTCCTCCAGCCCGTACTTCTCCTGGACGGCCTGGCCGTCGGCGTGGAACGCGGCGATCTCCTCCGGGGAGAGGATGGTCCGCAGCGCGTCGGCGGCGGCGTGGAAGTCCCGGTAGAGCCCGACGATGTTCGGCAGCTCCGGGTCCAGCAGGACCAGCCTGGGCGCGTCGTCCTGCGCCTCGGCCAGCCGGGACGCGAGGGGGGCGGCGAAGACCGCGCCCACGCAGTAGCCGATCACGGTGTCGACGGTGCGCTCCCGCCGGCGGACGGCCTTCGCCCACCGCTCGACGTAGTCGGCGCCGGACATCGTGTCCTCGGCGCCGGAGGCGGGTGCCACGGTCTCCCAGATCTCGCCGGGCGCGCTCAACAGGGGGACCAGGTCGCGGAAGCACGCCTGGGTGCGGCCGGTGCTGGTGAAGTCGACGGTGAGCGTGAGGCCGCCCTGCCCGCCCTTGCGCAGTGTCTGCCAGGAGTTCTTCTTCACGATGCAATCCCTCGTCGTAGCGATGCGTACGTTCGTCGTGCAGGGGTCGGGCGGGCCATCCGCTCCCGGTCGCGGGCGCTCAGACGCGGGCGCTGTCCCGCACGTACCGCAGGGTCACGGCGGCGCCGAGCACGACGGTCCACCCGACGAGCACCAGGGTGGCGAGCCCGAGCCGGGAGTCGTCCTCGAACGGGCTGTGGCCGACCTCGGCCAGCCAGTGGCTCGGCATGACCGCGGACACCTTCTGGAGCCACTCGGGGAACGCGACCGACGGGAACAGCGCGCCGCCGAGAACGCCGAGCAGCATGTGCGAGACGGAGGTGAGGACCTGCACGCTCTCGGCCGTGGCGACCTGGCCGATGAAGACGCCCAGCAGCGCGAACGGCAGCGTGCCGAGCCAGACTCCGAGCACCAGCTGGAGCCAGCCGGCCAGCGGCAGTTGAACGCCCTGCAACAGCGCGCCGGTGAGCGCGACCGCCGTGATCGCCGGCAGCGCCACCACCATCGCCGCGGCCAGCTTCGCGGTCAGGTAGGACGTCGGCGACAGCGGGGTGATGCGCAGCTGACGCTGCCAGCCCGTCGACCGCTCGATCGCCACCCGGGTGCCGACGTTCAGCGCGACGAAGAGCGCGCCGAAGGCGGCGAGACCGCCCAGCAGGTGCTCGCTGAAGTCGATGCCGGTGCGTTCGACGACCTCACCGCGGAACAGGTTGGCCTGCATCAGGTAGAGCAGCGTCGGGAACAGGAACGCGACGATCCAGAACTTGCGGGCCCGGATCACCCGTTTCACTTCGATCTTGAGGAAGCCCGTGCTCATCAGGCGGCCCCGCCCTTCGTGGAGGTGAGGGCCAGGAACGCCTGTTCCAGGCCGAGGGCGCCGATCTCGACGTCGTACGCCCGGGGATGGCGCGCGAACAGCTCCCGGGCGGCGGCGTCGGAGTCGGAGCAGACGAGTTCGAAGCGCTGGCCGCGGGACTCGACGCTCTGCACGCCGGGCAGCAGGCGCAGCTGCTCCACCGTCGCGTCCGGGACGGTGGCCGACAGCGAGCGCCCCGCCACCACGGAGCGGATCTCGGCGACCGTGCCGTCGGCGATGACCGTCCCGGCCTGGACGAGCACCACCCGGTCGGCGAACTCCTCGGCCTCCTCCAGGTAGTGGGAGGCGAACACCACGGTGCGCCCGGAGTCGGTGAACTCCCGCATGGCGGCCCAGAACACGTGGCGCGACTCGACGTCCATCGCCACCGTCGGCTCGTCGAGCACCAGCAGCTTCGGGTCGGACACGAGGGTCATCGCCAGTCGCAGCCGCTGGCGCTGGCCGCCGGAGAGCCGGCCCCGGCGGTCGGCGATGTCGGTGAGGTCGGTGCGGCGCAGCACCTCGGCGATCGGGAGCGGGGCGGCGTGCAGCGACGCCACCATCGCGAGCAGCTCGCGGATCGACACGTCGTCGAGCAGCGCGCCGTCCTGAAGTGTCGCCCCGATGACGCCCCGGGTGATGGCCTCCCGGGGGGTGTGCCCGAAGACGCGGATCTCGCCGCGGTCGGGGCGGGTGAGCCCGAGGATCATGTCGACGAGCGTGGACTTGCCCGCGCCGTTGGGCCCGAGCAACGCGACCACCTCGCCGGGGGCGATCCGCAGGTCGATGCCGTTGACGGCCCGCACGTCGCCGTATCTCTTGTGCACGCCCGACACGTCGATCGCCTGCGGATCCACCGCACCGAGCGTGGGTGTGTCCACGAGGTTCGCGATTGCGTTGCTCATTGTTTTCCCCATTTAGATCGGTGCGGGTATGCGAATAGTATTTAGCAGCGCTGCGGATCGGGGAGCCAGGAATTCCGGGGCCGCCGCCGCGAGAATTGGCGTCCGATGCGCCTTATTCCGGGGTGGTGAGGGGTGACCGTAGGGGTTACCCCGCGACGGCCGTACCCGCCATCGTCGGACCTGTCGTGGTCCTGGGCTGCGCAAATCCGCGGCCCATGCGGGGAGGTGTTCGTGGCACGCCAGAAGCGGAACGGTGAGCGTCATTCGTCGGACGGCGAAGGGAAGACGGACGTCATGGTCCGTGACGACATCACGGCTGAGCTGTTCGCCTTTCCGCACAGCGACTTTTTCCGGGACACCGGAACGGGCACGGAACGGGAATTGGCCGGTAATCGTCCCGCGCCGCCGTCCCCGCCGCAGGTCGTCGCGACCGGCCGGCACGAGCACCCGGTGGTGAGCTGACATGGACCGCCTCGCCGCCGCCGAGCGGGCCGACCGGCTCGGGCCGATGCTCGGCACCTTCCTGCACCGCTTCCCGATCGACGACCCGGGCACCGACGGGCCGCTGCGCGGCACGCTGATCGGCGTCAAGGACGTCGTCGCCGTCGCCGGCGCGCCGAGCACCTGCCAGAGCGTCGTGCACGACGCGAGCTGGTGGGCCGACCGCGACGCGACCGTGGTGGCGCGGCTGCGCGCGGCCGGTGCGGTGATCGTGGGCAAGACCACGATGGCCGAGCACGCGCTGTCCCGGCCGGACCCGGACGCGACGTTCCCGCTGCCCCGTAACCCGTGGGACCCCCACCGGTGGACCGGCGGGTCGAGCTGCGGCAGCGCCAACGGCATCCCCGCCGGGTTCTTCGACGCGGGTGTCGGCACCGACAGCAACGGCAGCATCCGGATCCCGGCCGCGCTGTGCGGCGTGACCGGGCTGAAGCCCACGCAGGGTCTGCTGCCGGCCGCCGGCGTCCGCCCGCTGGCGCGGTCGGTCGAGACGGCGGGCCCGCTGGCGCGTACGGCCCGGGAGTGCGCGCGGCTGCTCGCCGTGATGGCGGACCGGCCCGCGGAGCTGTCCCGGCCGCCGCTCGCCGACCTCACGGGCGTACGCGTCGGCGTCCCCGGCGACCTCGTGCGGTACGCCGCCGCGCTGACCGACGACACCGCCGCCGCCTTCGACGCCGCGCTCGACGAGCTGCGCGCCGCCGGGGCGGAGGTCGTCGACGTGCCGTTCGACGAGGCGTTCCCGCTCTTCGCCGCACAGCTCGTCACGATGCTGGTGGAGGCGTTCGAGGTGCACGGGGCGCAGTTCCGGGCGCGCTGGAACGACTACGGCCGGCCGTTCCGGTGGAACGTCGCGCTCGGCGGCGTGCTGCCGGCGGAGACGTACCTGCGGGCCCAGCGGGTGCGCGGGTGGGGCGCCGACGTCCTGCGGGCGCGGTTGCGCGACGTCGACGTCATCGCCACGCCCGCCTGGCCGTCCGCCGCCCCCCGCTACGACGACCAGGCCAGCCTCCAGACGATCTCCTTCCTGCCCAGCATCTGGAGCGCGGTCGGGTTCCCCGCGCTGGCGCTGCCGATGGGGGCCGACGGCGACGGGCTGCCGCTGTCGCTGCAACTGGCCGCGGCCCCCGGCCGCGACTTCGAGCTGGCCGCCGTCGCCGACGTCTACCAGCGGCGCACGGGCTGGCACGAGCGCGAGCCGAAGCTGGACGTCGTGACGGACCTCGCGCCCGTCTGCGCCCCCGAGGCGCCGACCGACAGCGTCGACCCCGTGCGGCGGGAGCGGCTGGCCCGGGCGTTCGGCGAGCTGGGCGTCCCGCTGGGGGACGGGGACCTCGACCAGGTGACCATGACGTGGACGAAGGTCGAGGCTCTCGCCGGGGTGCTGCCGGAACTCCCGGTGGACGTGCCGCCGTTCGTCGCCGCGCCGGACTGATGAGCGCCATCCCGGGGCCGCCGGGCCACCCGCTGCTCGGCGTCGTGCCGGCGTTCGAGCGCGACATGCTGGGCACCCTCGAGGAGTCCTTCGCGGCGTACGGCGACTGTGTGGCCTACCGCTTCGGTCCGGCGTGGCCGGGCCGGCTCGGCTTCACCGCGGTGGCCGCGTACCACCCCGACGACGTCGGGCGGGCCCTGAACGACAGCGCGGTGTTCGGCCGCGACACCGTCGGGTTCACGGTGATCCGCGAGAGCATCGGCGACGGCCTGCTCACGCTGACCGGCGAGACGTGGCGCAGGCACCGCCGGATCGTGCAGCAGCTGTTCACCGCCCGGCGGGTCGCCGGGTACGGCGCGCTCATGGCGGCGGAGGCGGACCGGACCGTCGCCGACACCGCCGTGGACGGGGACGTCGTGGACCTGCACGACCTCATGCAGCGGTACACGCTGCGGGTCGTCGGCAGGGCGCTCTTCGGCGACGACATCGACGGCGTGGTGGGCGAGCTGCAGGAGCTGGTGGGGCTGCTCGGGGAGACCTCGACCGCGCGCCGCCTCCAGCTGTTCCGGCTGCCGCTCTCCCTGCCCACGCCGCGCAACCGCACGCTGCGCGACGTACGCCGGCGCCTGTTCGCGATCGCCGACGCGGTCCTCGACGGCTGCGGGCGCGACACCGACCCGGCCGCCGAGAACCTGCTCACCCGGCTGCGCGGCGCGCGCGACGAGCAGACCGGCGCGCGGCTGTCCGATCAGGAGATCCGCGACGAGGTGCTCGGGTTCCTGCTCGCCGGCCACGA
Source organism: Micromonospora sp. NPDC023633 (assembly GCF_040640035.1). NCBI lineage: Bacteria > Bacillati > Actinomycetota > Actinomycetes > Micromonosporales > Micromonosporaceae > Micromonospora > Micromonospora sp. NPDC023633. The sequence continues at coordinate 11,789 of NZ_JBFABB010000118.1, forward strand.
GACGACGACGGGCGCGCTGACCTTCACGCTGCACGAGCTGGGCAGGCGACCGGACATCCAGGACCGGATCGCCACCGCCGGGGAGGACGCCGACGCGCTCGTGCGGGCCAGCGTCATGGAGGGCATGCGGTTGTACCCGCCCGCGCACACCACCGAGCGGGTGACCCTGGTGGACACCGAGATCGCGGGGCATCCCGTGCCGGCCGGCACCCAGATCCTCGTCTCCCCGTGGGTCACGCACCGGCACCCCGAGTTCTGGCCGGATCCCCACCGCTTCGACCCGTCCCGGTTCGTCGGCACGCACGACCGGCCGCGCTGCGCGTACCTCCCCTTCGGCGGCGGGGTCCGGGCGTGCGTCGGCATGCGGTTCGCGGTGCAGGAGGCGACGGTGGTGCTGAAGGCGTTGCTGACGCGCTTCCGGGTGGACACGACCGGCCACGAGCTGACGCTCACGCCCCTGCTGACGCTCCGCCCGGCGGGCCCGGTGCCCGCGCGGATGACGGCCCGCGTGCCGGCGCGGGCAGCCGCCCGGTAGCAGGTGTGGCGGCGCGTCGCCCGGCCCGGCCCGCGGGGGTCGGCCGCCCGGGCTCGACCGCGCCACCGCCTCGCGCGTGCCGCAGGCGTGGGGGACGCACGGGTGAGGCATGCGTACGACACGGTCGGAACATGACGCGGCGGGGGTTGGATCCGTCGCCGGTCGCCGGCAGCCTGAGAAGCATGGATGACGTCGTGATCGAAGTGGACGGGCTGCGCCGCAGCTACGGGGAGTTCGAGGCGGTGCGGGGCATCTCGCTGCGGATCCGCCGGGGCGAGCTGTTCGCCCTGCTGGGCACCAACGGTGCCGGCAAGACCACCACCATCGAGGTGCTGGAGGGGCTGCAACCGGCCACCTCCGGCCGGGTCCGGGTGCTCGGGCTGGATCCGGTGCGGGACCGGGCCGCGGTGCGTCCCCGGACGGGGGTGATGCTCCAGCACGGTGGGTTCACCGGTGCGCTGACCGTCCGGGAGACGGTGGAGATCTGGCGGTCCCTCACCGTCCGGCCGCAGACCGTCAGGGAGGTGCTGGAACTCGTCGACCTCGCCGACCGGATGAACGTGGCGGTCGAGCAGCTCTCCGGCGGCGAGGGCCGGCGGCTGGAGCTGGCGCTCGCCGTGCTCGGCCGGCCGGAGGTGCTCTTCCTCGACGAGCCGACCACCGGCATGGACCCGGCTTCCCGGCGTCGCACCTGGGACGTCGTCCGGGAGCTCCAGAAGGGCGGGACCACCGTCCTGCTCACCACGCACTACCTGGAGGAGGCGGAGGTCCTCGCCGACCGGGTGGCGATCATGCGGGGTGGCAGCATCGTCGCCACCGGGGCCCCGGAGGACGTCGTGCGCACCCTGCCCGCCCGGATCAGCTTCCGGCTGCCGGCGACGGACGCGCTGCCCGACCTGCCGCACGCGGCCCGCCTGGTCGAGGGCGACCGGGTCACGTACGAGTCCCGCCAGCTCCAGACCGACCTCACCCGGCTGCTCGAATGGGCCAACGCGAGCGACGTCCGGCTGGCCGCCCTGTCGGCCCGACCGGCCACCCTGGAGGATGTCTTCCTGGACATCGCCGCCGACCACGACCTGACCGACCAGCACGCGGAACCGGAGGCCGCCCGATGAGCGGGACGATGACGACGCAGAGCCCCACCACCACCGCCGCCTCGGGCGACCGGGCGACCAAGCCGTTCTGGCAGATGGCCGCGATGCTCAAGATGGAGCTGCTGGCGCTGCGTCGCAACTGGACGGCCACCGCCATGTCGGTGGTGACCCCGCTGATGATCGCCATCCTGCTCGTCAGCGAGTACGGGGGCGAGGCGGTTGCCGGCGTCCGCCGGGTCGTCAGCATCACCACCCTGATCATGGTCTTCCTGGTGCACCACCACCTGACCACCGTGTACGCGTCGCGCCGCCAGGAACTGGTGCTCAAGCGGCTGCGGGCCGGGCTCGCCTCGGACCGCACCATCCTGCTCGGCACGGCCAGCAGCACCGTGGCGATCTTCCTCGCCCAGTTCGTCGTGCTGGCCGGCTACGCCATGCTGGTGCTCGGCCTGCCGATGCCGAAGAACCCGCTGGTGATGGCGGTGGCGCTGCTGTTCGGCTCCGCGATCATGGCGGCGTTCTCGGCGGCGCTCTCCGCCATCACCCGCAGCTCCGAGGCGGCCATGCTGACCACCCTGCCGACCGTGGTGATCTTCCTGGCCACGCCCGGCGCGCTGCTGCCGCTCGGCGCGCTGCCGGAGTCGCTGGAACGGGTGCTCTGGTTCCTGCCGAACGGGCCGTTCACCGAGGTCATGCGCGTCGGCTGGCTCGCCCGCACCGACGAGGGCCAGGCCCTGAGCTTCGCCGGGACGATCATCGAGACGCTGCCCTCCTTCGGTGTGCTGCTGGTCTGGCTGGTGGTGTCGCTGTTCCTGGCCGGCCGGTACTTCCGATGGGAGCCCCGGCACGGATGATCGAGGTCATCGCACCACCTGGCATCGGGAGCGTGCGCATGGAGCGGGCGCAGGTCGAGCGCGACGTCGGCCTGCGCCGCGCCCGTGCCGTCACGTTGAGCACCGTCGGCAGCGGCGTCCTCGGCACGTTGCTGCTGGCCGCCGTCGGACTGTCGCGGGAGGAGGACCCCCGCTGGGCGGTGGCCGGCACGGTGGGGGTCGTCCTGTTCGTCGTCGCGCAGAGCGGAGCGCTGTACGGGGCGATCACCCCGTGGCTGGCCGAGTCGACGCGGCGGCGCCTGCTCGCCGGGTTCGTCTGGGCCGCCGTGCTCTCCGTACCGCTGGTCGGGCCCGTGGGTGGGCCGGAGTGGGCGACCTGGGGGTTCCTGGGGGCGTCGGTGATCGGCTCGGTGTCCCTGCTGCGGCAGTGGTGGGTCGCCGGCCCGGCGGTGCTGCTGTCCGTGGCGACGGCCGCCGGGGTGGCGGCCTGGAACGGGGCCCCGGTCCGCGGCCAGGTCACCGTCGTGGTGGTCGCTGGTCTTTCCATGGCCGCGTGGAACGCCCTCCAGCTCTGGCTGTGGGGGCTCCTCGTCCAGGCGCAGCGGGGGCGGGCCGCCCAGGGGCGCCTCGCCGCCACCGAGGAGCGGCTGCGGTTCGCCCGCGACGTGCACGACCTGCTCGGGCACAGCCTCTCGGTCATCGCACTCAAGGCCGAGCTGGCGTCCCGGCTGGCGGCCACGGACGCCGGGCGGGCCAGCCGGGAGGCGGCCGAGGTGCAGCGGCTGGCGGCGTCGGCGCTTGTCGAACTGCGCGAGGTGGTGCACGGGTATCGTGCGGTGGACCTCGGGGACCAGATCGCCGCGGTGGAGCAGGTGTTGCGTTCCTCCGGCATCCGCTGCGCGGTCGCGCTGCCCCCGGACGCCGTACCGTCGGACATCGCCCGGCAGTTCGTCGCGGTGCTGCGTGAGGCCAGCACCAACGTGCTGCGGCACAGCCGGGCCACCTGGTGCACCATCGAGATCGGCCAGGACGAGGACGAGGTACGGATGACCATGACGAACGACGGTGCCAAGGGGGCGTCGCCGGACCGGCACAGCTTCGGGCTGCGCGGGCTGGCCGAGCGGCTGGCCGAGGCCGGGGGGACGCTGCGCCACCGGATCGACGACGGGGTGTTCCGCCTCGACGTGACGGTACGGACCCGCCCGTGATCAGGGTGCTGCTCGCCGACGACGAGGACCTGATCCGGGCGGCGCTGGCCGCCCTGCTCGGTCTGGAGTCCGACCTGGAGGTGGTGACCGAGGCGCCGGACGGGCGGGCCGCCGTGACCGCCGCGCTCGCCCACCGGCCGGACGTCGCCGTGGTGGACCTCCAGATGCCGGCCCTGGACGGGCTGGAGGTGACGGCGGAGCTGGCGCGCGTCCTGCCCGCCTGCAAGGTGGTGATCCTGACCGGGCACGGCCGGCCGCCGCACCTGCAACGCGCGCTGGCCGCCGGGGCGAAGGGGTTCCTGCCCAAGGGCGCGCCGGGCGGCACGCTCGCCGACGTCATCCGCCGGGTGCACGCCGGCGGCCGGTACGTCGACCCGGCGCTGGCCGCGGACGCGCTCACCGCGCCGGAGTGCCCGCTGACGCCGCGCGAGCTGGACGTGCTCCGGCTGGCCGAGTACGACACGCCGGTGGCGGAGGTGGCCCGGCGTACCCACCTCTCCGCCGGCACGGTCCGCAACCACCTCTCCGCGGCGGTCAGCAAGCTCGGCGTCGCCAACCGGGCGGAGGCATTCCGCACCGCCCGGGACAACGGCTGGCTCTGACGGCGCCGCTCAGATGAGCACGCTCCAGGTGACCGGGCCGACGAGGCCGTCGGCGACGAGGCCGTTGCGGCTCTGGAAGCCGCGTACCGCGCTGGCGGTGACCGAACCGAAGCCGCCGTCCACGAGGAGGCTGGCGCCCCGGGCGTTGAGCGCGGTCTGGAGGCCGCGCACCAGGTCGCCGGAGTTGCCCTCGCGCAGGGGCAGGACGAGCGCGGTCCAGGTGATCGGGCCGACCAGGCCGTCGGCGTAGAGGCCCCGGCTGCTCTGGAAGCTGCGCACCGCGCCGGCGGTGACGGCCCCGTAGACGCCGTCCACCACGACGGAGATGCCGCGCGCCCGCACCAGGTACTGGATCACCCGGGGCACCCACCCCGAGGCGCCCTGGCCGACGCTCGGGTAGCCGGTGCTGCCCAGCGGGGCCGTCGAGCCGAGGGTGATGCCCCGGTTGGCCAGGAAGACCCGGGGGTCGAGCGTGGTCAGCCGGGGGTGGTGGATCTCGAAGTGCAGGTGGGGGCCGGTCGAGTTGCCGGTGGTGCCCATCAGGCCGATCAGCTGGCCGCAGCTGATCTGCTGGCCGTCGCTGACCAGCACGCGGTAGAGGTGGCCGTAGTAGGAGAAGTAGTTGTCGGCGTGGTCGATGTGGACGCTGTTGCCGGTGCGCCCGGCCAGGGGGCCGCTCGTCGTGTCGCCCGGGTAGGAGTTGGTCCTGATGTCCCGGACGGTCCCGGCGGCCGTGGCGTAGACCGGGGTGCCCTGGCTGTTGGCCACGTCCCAGCCCAGGTGTCCGGGCCGGCTGGGGCTCTTGTATCCGGAGGTCAGCGTGCCGCGCGTCGGGTTGCTCCAGGTGCCGGCGGCGGCCTGCGCGGGGCTGGGCAGGCCGACGACCCCGATCCCCACGCCGACGCCGAGCGCCGTGAGGAGGGCGCGGCGCCGGGCCGGCACGTGGATCAGGCTGGCTGTCTCCGGTGCGTCACACATCTGTTGCCTCCGATGTCCGTCCCGCAGGGAGCGGTTCGACAATGAAGATCGAATCGTAAATCTTCTATGCGCGACGGGGCAATGGTGAAACTTTCCTACGCGCCGCCCGCCGGGGTCGCCGGTTCGGGGTGCGGCGGGCGGGCGCGCCACGGGCGCCTCGCGTCAACTTCCGGTTGACGCGAGGCGCCCGTCAACCTATGGTTGACGCATGACGGAACCAGTGCAGATGAGCAACCCCGTACGCCTCGACGACCTGATCCAGGCGATCAAGAAGGCGCACCCGGATGCGCTCGACCAGCTCACCGACGCGGTCATCGCGGCCGACCACCTCGGCGACGTCGCCGACCACCTGATCGGCCACTTCGTCGACCAGGCCCGCCGCTCGGGCGCCTCCTGGACCGAGATCGGCCGCAGCATGGGCGTCAGCAAGCAGGCGGCGCAGAAGCGCTTCGTGCCGAAGGCCGACGAGGCGCCGCTGGACCCGCAGCAGGGCTTCGCCCGCTTCACCCCCCGCGCCCGCAACGTGGTGATGGCCTCGCAGAACGAGGCCCGGGCCACCGGGCACGCCGAGATCCGCCCCGAGCACCTGGTGCTGGGGCTGCTCAGCGAGCCGGAGGCGCTGGCCGCGAAGGCGATCGTCGCCCAGGGCGTGTCGCTGGAGCGGGTGCGCGAGGCCGCGACGGCCGCGCTGCCGCCCTCGGCCGCCGAGGTGCCCGACCTGATCCCGTACGACGCCCAGGGCAAGAAGGCGCTGGAGCTGACCTTCCGGGAGGCCCTGCGGCTCGGGCACAACTACATCGGCACCGAGCACATCCTGCTCGCGCTCCTGGAGCACGAGAACGGGGCCGGGGCCCTCAGCGGGCTCGGCGTGACCAAGGTCGCGACCGAGGAGTGGGTGGCGGCGGCGCTGCGGGCCGTCCAGCTGCGGGAATGACCCGCCTCAGGGCGCGGTGGGGAAGCCGTAGCGGGCGGCGTGCTCGGGATCCGTCGGGTCCACCTGGCGGATCCCGGCGTCGGCGAGTCGCTTGTTGACCTCGTCGAGCCGCTCGCGCACCAACCGGGCCTCCTCCTCGGTGACCCGGCCCCGGTGCGGTCGGCCGGCGTGCTCGATCGTGCCGTAGTCGACCCGCTCCGCGCCCTTGCGGGCCTTCGGCGGGCGGACCCGCTCGGCCGTCTTCAGCAGCTGCGCCATCGGCACGTCGGTCGCCATCGCGTCGAACTCGCTCGCGGTGAGCACCACCCGGCGCGGCTCGCCGTCGCCGTGCCGGTCGTGGATCTCGACCACCGCGACGTCCAGCGCGGCGTCGTCGATGCCCTCCACCTCGACCGGGGTGGCGTCCAGCCGCACGGGCCCCGCGACCAGGTCAGGGTGCTCCAGGACGACGACGCGGACCACCTCGTCGTCGGGCTGGATGGCCGTGCCGCTGAAGTCGGAGACGTGGATCGTCTTCTTGCCCATGCGCGGAGCTTCTCCTGTCGTAGGCCGGGATGCCGGACCAGAAGAAATTACCCGACAGGTGTGCGAAAGCCGCCGGTGGACCGTCCGGGTGTGTCGTGGAGCCGCCCGGCCGCGCGCGGGGCGGTCAGCGGGTGTTCAGGCCGCCGCGCGAGGAGGCGCCGGCGGGCTGCTTGTTCACCTCGCTCCACGAGAGCGCCTCGGTTCCGGGGCGGTGACCCCGGTACGCCGACTGGGCCGGGAACCGCCCGGCGGCCTCGGTGGCCCGCCAGAGTCGCTCGGGGTCCTGGTGGTACCGGTCGTTCGGCTGATTCGGCATGACCATACCGTCCCAAACAAAGTTGTCCATGTATGAAAGTGAATATGACGACCGATCGATGCGTCTGGTTCCCGTGATCGGCCGTCGCCCCACGAATCCGCGGCCATCGGTGTTCCGGTAGGTCTACCCGCCCGCCCCGCCGCCCAACCCTCGCGCCGGCCCGGACCCGACGCGGCCCGGCGCCGGCGACCACGGGACCGCCGGCGGCCCGTCCCGACGGGTTCCGTCGCGCGGGGCCGAAGCGCCCGCGTACGGTGATCGTCGGCGAGGCGGGCCGGGCGTCGGCGGCCCGGCCTCCGGGTGACCACCGACGGCCGCGGGGAGGTGAGCGCGATGCTCGACCGGCGGCTGTACCTGCACCTGGCGAGCTGGCTCGGCCAGTGGCCGGCCGGGCCCGGGCTGTACGTGGTCGGCTCGTACCGGCGCGCCCGGCCGGCCTGGGACGGCCGGCTCCGGCCGGCCGTCGCGGTGACCGCCGGCGCGAGCACCGTGCTCTCCGTGGCCCCCGACCGGGTCGCGGCGGTCCGCGAGCTGGCCCGGCGGCCGGGCGGGCCGCCGCTGGCGGCGTTGCCCGCCGCGGTCGGACGACCCGGCTGGGCGGTGCACGACGACGTGTTCCGGTGGAGCGTGGCGCCGGCCCCGCTGCCGGACGCGGGGGAGTGGACGGCCCCGACCGCCGCCGGGCTGCCGTCCTGGCTGCGCCTGTTCGACCGGCCGGTGCTGGTGGCGCGCGACGCCCGGGGGCGCTACCTGTCCGGGGTCGGGATCAAGCGGCACGACGCGTACGGCCACGAGCTGGCGGTCGGCACCGCGCCGGCGGCGCGGGGGCGGGGGCTGGCCCGGCGGCTGGTCGCCCAGGCGGCGCGCCGGGTGCTCGACGAGGGGGCCGTCCCGACGTACCTGCACGACCTCGCCAACACCGCCTCCGCCAGGGTGGCGACCGCCGCGGGCTTCCCCGACCGGGGCTGGCGGTCGTTCGGCGTCTACCCGCCCTGAGCGCGCCCGCAGGCGGTGGGGCGCGGACCGTGGTTCCCGGGCCGGAATCCACGGTCCGCAGTCTCCCCCAAGGCCCCCGCGGGCGGTGTGCGCACCGATCACGCTACGTAACCGTGGAGGTGAGGGCAAGGTGCCGCAGGTCCGATCCGGGTGTCGAATGGCGGACCTGACCTGCGGCTATTCGGAGGATGGCGACGCAGGGGTCAGTGACGCAGCGTCCGAATGAGGTCGAGCACCTGCCGGGTCACCGGGCGCAGCACGCGCAACCGGGACAGCCCCACCAGCCGGTCGACCAACGGCACCGCGCCGTCGATCAGCTGCCGGGTGCGGGCCTGGCCGGGCGAGCGGTCGTAGACCCAGTAGAGCACCACCCCCATGTACGCCAGCCAGAGCAGCTCCGGCAGGTGCGGGCGCAACTCCGGGTCGACCCGGGCGGTGGAGCCGTCCAGTACCTCGGCGAAGAGGGCGATCGCCGCCTCGCGGGGGCCGGACGACTCCGCCGAGAAGGGGCTCAGCGGGGAGGTGGGCTCCGCCGCCGTCTTGAAGAAGCTGGCGGCGAAGGAGTGCGACGGGGTGAGCACGTCGATCCCGGCGTGCAGCACCCCGGCCAGCCGGGCGGCGAAGTCGGGCTCCCGGTCGAGCACCGGCCCGGCCGCCGCCCGGTGCTCCGCCTGGGCGCGGGCGTAGAACTCCTGGATCAGGTGTTCCTTGGAGCCGAAGTAGTAGTAGGCGTTGCCCACCGCCACCCCGGCCTCCTGGGCGATGGCGCGCATGGTGGTCCGGGCGTACCCGCGCTCGCGGAACAGCCGCATGGCGGTGTCCAGGATGAGCTGCCGGGTCTGCTCGCCGCGCGCGGTCGCCGGCTCACCCGCAGCGGTCGTCGGCGCAGTCTGCTCGGTCATCGGGGCCACCGTATCCCGCCAGGTCGTCGGCCGGCTCCGCCCACGGGTCGCGGACGCGTTCGCGCACCGAGGAGGCGGCGGCGACCACCCGGCGGGCGAGCGGGAGCAGGTGCGGTCGGGCCAGTCGCTCGGCGGCGGCCCGGTGGCCGGCCAGCGCCCAGAGGCAGGCGAGCCAGGCACCGTCCCCCACGTACACCTCGCCGGTGTCCGCGACCACGGTGAGGTCGCGCAACGTGGCGTCGTGGTCCAGGCCGGGGAAGCGCCGCCGGGCCTCGGCCGAGCCGGCCGGCACGAACTCCAGGGGTACGAGCTGGGCGCGGGACGCCAGCCAGCGCCGCGCGGACCGGCAGAGTGGGCAGTGCGCGTCGTAGATGTTCGACGTCGACCGGCTGCGCCAGGTCAACGAGTCGCTCGGGCACGCCGCCGGCGACAAGGTCCTGGTGGAGGTCGCCAACCGGCTGCGCTCC
>NZ_JBFABB010000119.1:0-20860 GCF_040640035.1 Micromonospora sp. NPDC023633
ACACCCCCCGGATCATCCAAACGACAGGGGCAGGAAGTCATACCGGGCCGGGCGACCGAGGGTCCCCGGCTGGGGACGATCAAGAAGGTAACGGGCGGGGCGAGGTCCGCCCGGACGGAGAACGTGCCGGTCAGCCCGCGACGGAGCGGAAGACCGGGTAGTAGCCGCCGGACTGGCCGGCCGCGGTCGGGTGGTACGAGACGCCGAGGCTGGCGTAGTTGAGCGCGTGCAGCCACTTCTCGCCGTAGCTGCAGAGCTGGTGCCCGACGAACTGCGACCGCACGTCGGCGAACTTGAAGCCGGCGGCGACGGCGGCGCTGCGGGTGATGTCGTCCACCAGGTTGATGCCCTCGTTGATCTTCGCTCGCGAGGTGGCGCTCAGGCCGACGCAGATCGTGCCGAGCTGGTAGAAGACCGGGTAGCCGACGACCACCACGCGGGCGTTGGGCGCCCGGGTCTTGATGCCGTTGTAGACGTTGCGCAGCAGGCCGGGCAGCTGCGCGCGGGCCTTGTCCTCGGCGGCCTGGACGGCGGCGACGCATTGGGTGGTGCCCTGGAGCACGCAGGTGGACATGATGTTGGCGAACCCGACGTCGTTCCCGCCGACCGTGACGCTGACCAGGGTGGTGGTGGAGCTCAGCGCCGACAGCTGCGTGTTGATCACGCTGGTGGTGGTGGCACCGGAGCAGGCGACCGAGCGGTACGACGCCGGCTTGATGTTGGCGGCGTACAGGGCCGGGTAGGCGTTGGTGCTGCGCTGGCAGGAGCCGCTCTCGCTGGTGTAGCTGCCGGCGCCCACGCCCGAGGCGTACGAGTCACCGAGCGCCACGTAGCGGTCGGTGGCTGCGGCCTGGGCGGGCGCGGCCAGGGTGAGGCTGACGCCGAGAGCCGTGGCCAGGCTCAGGGCGAGGGAAACGAGACGGGTTCTCCGCACGTCGCACTCCGGGGGTAGGAGGAATCGAGTGCGAGATTGATATCACCGAATATTTGTGAACGAAAGATCTTGCCGAAAGATTTAGGGGTAGCGGCAAAGATGTACCGGGTTCCCGTACCCGGGCCGCCGCCCGGCAGGGGTGGCGCGCCCCGGACCGGGGCCTCGGCCGTACGCCGGTTGCGGAGGTCACAGCTCGACGGAGGCGGCCCCGGTCCGGGGTGCGCGGGCGGGCGGGACGTCAGCGGGACGCCCCGCCCGGGCCGGTGGCCGTCGCCACGAACATCGTCTGCACCTGCTCGCCGGCGTCGAGCCCGGGCACGGCGTGCGCCTGCACGTCGACAAAGCCGGCCCGGCTCAGCGCGGCCCGCCAGCCCGCCACGTCCAGCAGCGGGGACGCCTCCAGCCGCGGCTCGTCGTCCGCGTGCCGCCACCACCCCTCGGCCAGGCCGAAGGTCAGCGTGTTGTAGTCGAGGCGGCTGGTCATCTCGTTGACCACCAGGATGCCGCCCGGCTTGAGCAGCGAGTGGCAGTGCCGCAGCGCGGCGGAGATCCGCAGGGTGGCGTGCAGGACGTTGCTGGCCAGGACGACCTCCATCGAACCGGGTTCGAAGCCCTGGTCCTCCGGCGCCCCCTCCACGTTGTAGCGGGCGAAGTCGACGTGGGGCCGGGTGGCGCCGAAGCGCTGCCGCCCCAGCCGCAGGAACGCGGGCCCCACGTCGGTGTAGAAGTAGCGCAGCCGCTCCGCCCGGTCCGCCAGGGCGTCCAGCACCGGCCCGGTGGTGCCACCGGTCCCCGCCCCCACCTCCATGACCTGGGCGAAGGACCGGGGATAGCGCCGGAGGAACCGCCGGACGTGCTGGTGCACCCGCGCCGCGCAGAGCCGGTTGTAGAAGTCCAGCTGGACGTTGTCGCGGTAGATCGCGGCGACCAGGTCGGCCGAGCCGCCCGGGAAGAGCACCTCGTTCGCCGGCCGGTCGCCCCGCACCACCTCGACCAGCTGCGTCTGGCAGGCGACCAGCAGCGGCACGTACCCGGCGGCCTCCGGATGCTCGCGCCGCAGTGCCGACGCCGTCGCGTCGACCGCGTCGTCCCCGGCGAGCCCGGCCGCCTCGGCGGCCCGTTCCGTCACGGCGAGCCGGTCGCCCCGCCGACGCAGCAGGTCGGCGCGTTCGAGCAGGTCGAGCAGGGCGTCGCCGAGCCGCTGGTAGCCGGACGCCACCGCGAGGCGGGCCAGGATCCCCTCCCGGCCGGCGGTGGTCCCGGGAGCGGGCAGCACGCCCGCGGCGGCCAGCCGGGCCGCCAGCAGCCGCCGCCCGAAGTCCGTCACCGCCTCGAAGGAGGCCCGGAACCGCGCATGGCGTTCCTGGTCCACGTCCACGAGCGGCGACGGCGTCGCCTCGACGTCCGGTGCGGTCACGATGCGCCCTCCACGGTGCTCATCCGGCGGTGCCGGTCAGGTCAGGTGCCCGGTCACGGTCACCGCGGCACGGGGTGCGGTCGGCCGGCCGTCGAGCTGCGCGGTCAGGTCCGCGAGCAACTCCGCCCGCGCCGGCACGAGGTAGAAGTGGTCGCCGGGGAACGCCCGCAGCCGGAAGCCGCCGGTGGTCAGCTCCGCCCAGGCGGAGACCGACTCCCGGTCGCAGGCCGGGTCCCCGGTGCCGAGGTACGCGCTGATCGGCGCGGACACGGCCCGCGCCGCGCGCGGCAGGTAGCCGTGGATCAGCCGCAGGTCCGCCCGGAGCGCCGGCACGACCAGTTCCCGCAGCTTCGGCGAGCGGAAGACCACCGGATCCACCTCGCCGAGCGCGGCGATCCGGGCGAGGAACTCCTCGTCGTCGAGGTCGTCGGGGCGCTGGTCGATGCGGGTGACGTGGGGTGCGCCGTGCCCCGAGACGAACAGGCCCCTCGGCACGACCCCGAGCCGGTCCTCCAGCCGGATGGCCACCTCGTAGGCGACCGAGGCGCCCATGCTGTGGCCGAACAGGGCGAGGGGGCGGTCCAGGTACGGCGTGAGCGATTCGGTGACCCGGTCGGCGAGCAGGTCCATCTCCTCGACGCACGGCTCGGAGAGCCGGTCCTGCCGGCCCGGGTAGCGGACGGCGAGCAGGTCGACGGAGTCCGGCAGCCGGGCCGCCCAGGGCTGGAAGAAGCCGGCCGAGCCGCCGGCGTGCGGCAGGCACACCAACCGCAGCCCCGCGTGCGCGCCGCCCCGGATCACCCGCAGCCACGGATCACCGGCGGGGCGGGGCAGGAACATCTGGGGCACCTTCCTCGGTCGCGCCGGTCAGTCCGACATCGCCACCAGCACCCGGCGGTCACCCGTGTAGGGGCGCCGGCCGTGCGCGGTGAGCACGTTGTCGATCAGCAGCAGGTCGCCGACCCGCCAGTCGACGTCGACCGCGGCCTCCAGGCCCCGGTCGCGGATCTGGGTGACGTACTCGTCGGGGATCGGGGAGCCGTCGGCGAAGGTCACCGACTGGGGCAGCTCGTCCGGCCCCATCACCTGGGTCATCACCCTGGCGATGTCGTCGTCCAGGCCGGCCGGGTGCCACTGGTCCGCCTGGTTGAACCACACCTCGGCGCCGGTGACCGGGTGCCGGAGGGTGGCCGGCCGGAGCTGGGTCACCCGCAGCCCGTCGGCGGTCCACTCCCAGGTGGCGCCGGCGCCGGCGAGGAACTCCTCGACCTCGTCGCGGCTGTCGGTCTCGAAGGTCTCCCGCCAGCTCTTGCCCAGCCCCATGCCGTCGTGCAGGTTCTGCTGGTAGCGCAGGCCACCGGCGAAGTCGGCGCGCAGCTGCGGGTCCAGCGAGTCGAGCCACAGCGCGGCGTCGACGACCGGGGTGGCGCCGCCGGTCTCGGCCGCGATCTGGCAGAAGAACAGCAGCCGGGCCGGCCACCGGGCGGCGTACGACAGTTCGTTGTGCATCGAGATCGTGTAGCGGGCCGGGTACTCCGTGGAGGTGTAGACGTTGCGGCCCACCTTGGTGCGGGGCGAGTTGCCGTGCACGTACGCCAGTCGCCTCGGCAGTAGCAGGTCCATCACCGGGTCCAGGGTCTCCGGCCGCACCCCGAAGCCACGGAAGACGAGCGCCTTCTCGGCGGTGAGCACCTCCGCCAGGTCCAGCTCGCGGAGGTGGCCGACCAGGCCCTCGGCGCTCGGCGCGCAGCCGGCGGTCTCCGGGGTGATCTCCAACGGCTTCCAGCTCGCGTGCTCGGTCATTCCAGGGGCTCCTCACCGTCTGAGGCTGTGCGATCCGTTGCAGGGTCCGTGGCGCCGCTATATTTCGTCGATATCGCCGACGGCCGGGCGCGTACGCCTCACCCGGTGCGCGCCTTCCCCACCGCCGGCTCCCCCTCGGCCTCCGCGCGCTCCGACTCGGCGGCGGCGCGACCGCCGAAGCCGAGCACCGCGAGCACCGCGATCACCCCCATCGCCCCACCCACGATCAGCATGGCCGTGGTGACGTCCGTCGAGTCGAGCAGGAAGCCGGCGAAGAGCGCCCCGAGCGAGTTGGCTCCCGAGCTGAGCAGCATGACGATCGAGCCGGCCCGCCCGCGCAGGTGATCTGGTGCGGACTGGAGCACGTACAACATCCCGGCCACGTTGCTGATGCCGGCGCCGTAGTGGATCAACGCGAAGATCGCGCCGAGGACGACGATTCCCGGTGCCAGCGCGAGTCCCGGTGCCAGCGCGAGCAGCGGCATCAGCACCGCCCAGGCGATGTTGACCCCCATGATGATCCGGCGGATCCCCCACCGGCTCAGGTAGAAGTTGCTGGTCATCGCGCCGGCCATGCCGAACACGCTGTTCACCATGAGCAACATCCCGACCGTGGATGGCGAGCCGCCCTGGTTCTTGACGATCACCAGGAGGCCCAGGCCCAGCACCTGGAACAGGATGTTGCTCGCCGCGAAGAGGCCGAGGGCACGGCGCAGGTACAGCTGGCCCCAGACGAAGACGAAGCCCTCCCGCATCCGGGCCAGCAGGCCACCGGGCTCGTCCGCGCGCGCCTTCGGCGCCTGCAGGTTCCGCCGCACGAACAGCAGGGTGGCCAGCGAGATCACGTGCATCAGCACGGCGAAGCCGAAGGGCGCCCAGCGGGTCAGCGCGTACAGCATGCTGCCGGCCGGCTGGCCGAGGATGCTGGCCGCGTTGGCCCGCGACTCGTTCGCCGCCGTCGCCGCGCCGTACCGGTCGGCCGGGACCACGTTGAACACCGCGGCGCGTTCGGCCAGGGCGTAGCAGATGCCCAGGCTGGCCTCCACGAACGCGACCGCCATCAGGTGCGGCAGCCACACCGAGTCCCGGGCCACCGCGACCGCGACGCTGCCGATTGCGATGATCCGCCCGACGTTGCAGAACACCATGGTCCGCCGACGGTCCCAGCGGTCCACCAGCGCCCCCGCCGGCAACTGGGTCACCAGGTTGGGCAGCAGCGCGGCGAAGGTCACCAGGCTGGCCGCCGTGGCCGATCCGGTCGACCAGAAGACCAGCAGGGCATAGCCGATCGAGGTGGCCCGGGAGCCGAGCGCGGAGACCCCGGAGCCGACCCAGAGCAGCAGGAAGTCACGGTTGCCGGTCAGGCGGCCCGGCTGCCGGGACGTGGCCGCCGGGCGCCCGACCGCGCTCACGACGCGGACCCGGCGGGGGCGGTCCGGCACCAGTCGAGCACGGCCATCGCGCTGTAGAGCTTGTTCTCCGCCTGCTGGAAGGCGATGCTGGCCGGACCGTCGAGCACCTCGGCGGTCACCTCCTCCCCCCGGTGCGCCGGCAGGTCGTGCATGAAGACCGCGTGCGGGCTGCGCCGCCACAGCTCCCGGTCCACCCGGAACGGGGCGAAGCGCACCCGCCAGTCGGGGTCGGGCTTGCTGGTGCCGGTGGTCTGCCAGCGGGTGGTGTAGATGACGTCCAGGTCACCCGGCAGATCGTCCATGTGGTGCCGTTCGACGAGGTGGGCGCCGCAGCGCTCCGCCTGCGCCCGCGCGACCGCCGCGATCTCCGCCGGCAGCCCGTACCCCGCCGGGGTGCGCAGCTCCAGCTCGACGCCGGGGAAGCGGGTCAGCGCCAGGGCCAGGGCCGTCGCGGTGTTGTTCGCCTCGCCCAGGTAGAGCAGCCGCAGGTGCTCGATCCGGCCGAAGCGGCGCAGCAGGGTGGTCAGGTCGGCCAGCGCCTGCGTCGGGTGCTCCTCGGCGCTCATCGCGTTGATCACGGCCATCCGGTGCTGCCGCGACCAGTCGCGCATCTCCTCCGGGTCGGCGGCGGTCCGCGCCACCAGCACGTCGAGCATGCCCGACAGCACCCGGCCGGTGTCCGCGCTGGACTCGCCGGTGTTGACCTGGAGGTCGTCCGGCCCGTACTGGATGGTCTTCGCGCCGAGCCGCAGCGCGGCGACGGTGAAGGCGGTCCGGGTCCGGGTCGACGTCTTCACGAAGTAGGTGCCGACCACCCGGTCGGCCAGCGAGCTGGCGGACTCGCCGGCGGCGAACCTCGCCCCCCGCGCCACGATCGAGTACAGGTCGTCGTCGGTCAGGTCGCGGATCGACACGAGGTGCCGCACCTGCCGGGTCGGTGGGTCGGTGACCGTGGCGATGCTCGGTACGGTCGTCATCACATTTCCTCCGTCAGTGCGGTGTCGGACGCCAGCCGCGACACGACCTCGTGGCCCGCGTCGCCGTTGGTCAGGAGCACCAGCCCGGACCCGTCGGGCACCCGGCCGGCGGTGAGCGCGCGGTAGCCGGGGACCCGGCCGCGGTGGGTGAACTCCACCCGCGCTCCGGCGGGCCCCTCGATGCGGTCGACCATGCAGCCGAGCCCGAAGACGCCGCCCGGTCCGGCGGTCAGTTGCGCCACCGCCAGCTCCTGGCTCAGCAGGGCCGCGCCGCCCTGGTGTGCGAGGTGGATCTCCCTGACGAGCTGGGCGAGGTCGGTGGCGGTGGTCCAGAGACCGGCCGCCGCCAGGTCCGTCCGCACCTGCCAGCCGCCCGGCAGCGGCTCGCCCCGTTCGTCGTGCCCGACGGCCACCGGCCGGCCGGACGTCTCCGGGAAGCGCTGGTCGAAGCTGCTGCCGGTCATTCCCGCCGGGTCGAAGACCAGCTCGGCCATCAGATCGGCGAAGGGCGTCGCGGTGACGTCCTCCATGAGCTGCTGCACCACCACGAAGTGGCTGTTGCGCTCCACCGCGACCGGGTCGGGCGCGTCGAGCGCCCGGACCGGGCCGGTGGGCACGCCCCGGCCGTGCAGCACGTCCGACAGGGTCGGCACGGGGCCGCCACGCGGGTGCCCGGTGCTGCCCGTCGGGGTCAGCCCGGCGACGTGGCAGAGCAGCTGCCGCAGGCTCACCGGCCGGTCGGTGGGCAGCTGCCAGCCCTTCAGGTACGCGTTGACGTCCGTGTCGAGGTGGAGCTGTCCCCGCCCGACGAGGACGAGCGCGCCCACCGCGGCGACCAGCTTGCTGACCGAGCCGACCTGGAAGATGGTCGCCGGGGTCACCGGCGCGTCGCCGCCGGCCGTGCGGTGCCCGGCGGTGCGGACCTCCACCAGCTCGCCGTCCGCGAGCAGTGCCATCGACGCGCCGGGCACCCGGTGGGCGGCGAGCAGCGGCTCGACGGGCGGCAGCACCGCGGCGGTGCGCGCCACGCCGGCCCGTACCGCCGGGCCGGCGGACGCCGCCGCTCCGGCCGGGGTGAGCGAGGCGGCCAGCTCGGCCAGGGTCCGGTCGAGCATCGCCGCCCGCAGCGTCAGCGGGACACCGGCCTGCCGGGCCGCCGTGACCACCGGTACGACCAGCAGCGAGTGCCCGCCCAGGGCGAAGAACCGGTCGTGCCGGCCGACCCGGTCGGTCTGCAGGACCCGGGCCCAGATGTCGGCGATCGACTGCTCCAGCCCCGGGCGGGGCGGGATGTGGCCGGCCGCCCCGGCCAGGTCCACCGGGGGCAGCGCCCGACGGTCGACCTTGCCGTTGGCGTTGAGCGGGATGGCGGGCACCGGGACGAAGACGCTCGGCACCAGTTGACTCGGCAGCCACCGGGCGCAGTGCTCGGCCAGGTCCGGCGCGTCGCCGACGTGGTAGGCCACCAGCCGGGGCCCGCCCGGGCCCGCCGACTCGACGGTCACCGCCGCGTCCCGCACGCCGGGATGGGCGACCAGCACCGACCTGACCTCGCCGGGCTCCACCCGGTGGCCACGGATCTTCACCTGGTCGTCGACCCGGCCGAGCAGGTCCAGCTGCCCGTCGGGCAGCCAGCGTCCCAGGTCACCGGTCCGGTACAGCCGCCCGCCGTCCGGGTCGAACGGATCGGGCACGAACCGGTCGGCGGTCAGGGCCGGCCGTCCGGCGTAGCCCCGGGCGAGACCGGGACCGCCGAGGTGGACGTGGCCGACCACGCCCACCGGCACCGGTTGCAGGTCGGCGTCGAGGACGTAGGTCCGCATCCCGCCCAGCGGCCGGCCGATCGGCGCGACGTCGGCCGGCAGTGGCCCGGTGACCGGGTACCGGCTGACCGCCACGGTCGCCTCCGTCGGCCCGTACTCGTTGAGCAGCACGGTGTCCGGCGCGAGCGCGTGCCAGCGGTCGCAGACCTGCCGGGTCAGCGCCTCGCCCCCCACCACCAGCAGCGGGGTCAGGGCGGCGGCCCGGTCCGCGCCGAGCTGGCGGGTCAGCAGGTCGAGGTGGCCGGGCGTCAGCTTGACGAAGCTGAACGGGCCGGCGTCGGCCAACCGCGGGCCCAGCTCGTCCAGGCCGGCGTCGGGGGGCAGCAGCCACAGCCGCTGCCCGGTGACCAGCGGCGCCCAGATGCTGGTCACCACCAGGTCGTACGCGACCGACGAGAAGAGCGCCGCGCCGCCGGTGCGGTCGGAGATGAGTTCCTCGGCCGCCCAGCCCAGATAGTTGGCGAGGCTGCGGTGGCTGATCTGCACCCCGTTCGGCCGGCCGGTCGAGCCGGAGGTGAAGATGACGTAGGCGAGGTGGTCCGGGTCGGGCCGGCCGGCCGGCGGGTCGGCGGGCAGCGCGGCGATCCGCCCGGCGTCGCGGTCGAGCAGCACCAGCTCCACGCCGGTGAACCGGTCGGCGTGGCCGGTCGAGGTCACCACCACCGTCGCCCCCGCGTCGGCGAGCATCGCGGCGACCCGCTCGGCCGGGTGCCCCGGGTCGATGGGCAGGTACGCGCCGCCGGCCCGCCAGATGCCGAGCAGGGCGGCGACGAGGTCGACGCCCCGGTCCAGCAGCACCCCCACGACCCGCTCCGGGCCGATCCCCGCCCCGCGCAGGTGGTGGCCGATCCGGTTGGCCGCCGCGTCCAGCTCGGCGTAGCTCGTACCGTCGACCGCCTCGGCGTGCGGGGTCGCCGCGGCGCGCGCCGCCACCCGGGCCGGCACCAGGTCGGCGCAGCCCGGCGCGGCCGAGGAGTTCCAGCCCACCAGCACGTCGTGCCGCTCCCCGGCGGGCAGGTACGCCGCCCGGGGGTCGCCGTCGGGGTCGGCCACCATCGCCTCCAGCACCAGCCGGTACATGCCGGCCAGCCGCGCGGCCTCGGTCCGGCCCATGGCGTGGCTGTCGGTGCTCAGTTCGAGCCGGCCGGCGCCCGCGGCGACGGCGAGCGCGAACTCCGAGGTGCTCGCGCCGATCCGCTCCACGGGCGCGGTGCGCCCGCCGTCCACCTCGGTGAAGTCCAGGTAGCTGAAGTAGACGTCGGTGAGGCGGGCCCCGCGGCCGGGGGTGCGGATGGCCGGCGCCGGGTAGCGCCGGTGCGGCCACAGGTCGGCCTCGCGGGCGTGCACCCGCTGGACCAGTTCCCGCCAGCTGGTCGCCTGCCGGTCGTGCGGGAACGGCAGGGTGTTCAGCGACATGGCGTAGACGCGCTCGCTGCCCAGGACGTCGGGCCGGGTGTTGCAGACCAGCCCGCTGTAGAAGGTCGGCTCGTCGGTGAGCTGGCTGAGCACCTTCAGGTGCGCGGCGTGCAGCACCGCCTTGAGCGACACCCGGGCCGCCGAGGCCAGGTCCCGCAGCCGCGGCTCCAGGTCCGCGTAGGACACCACCTCGGTGTACGGCTGGAGCGCGGCCGGCGCCGGGGGCGCCCACGCGGCGGGGAGCAGGAACCGCGGGTATCGCTGGACCACGTCCTGCCAGTAGCGCCGGTCGGCCTCCGAGGCGAGGGCGCGCAGCTCGCCGGCGACGAAGTCGGCGAACCGCACCCCGGGCGGGGTGGTGTCGGTGTCGGGGCCGGCGCCCGCCCGCCGCGCGCGGTAGCGGTCCAGGATCTCCATCACCAGGGCGTGCAGGCTCCAACCCTCGATGACGACGTGGCAGATGGTGAGCACCAGCCGCCAGCTGCGGTCGGTCTCCAGGCACACGGTGAACCGCAGCAGCGGCGCCCGCTCGACGTCGAACAGCGCGTCGTACTCCTCGCCGACGAGCCGGCGCACCAGGGCCGTCCGGTCCGCCTCGGCCAGCCCGCGCAGGTCGCGGATGCCGACCGGGACGTCCACCGCGCGGTGCACCAGCTGCATGGGCACCGAGTAGCTGGTGGTGTCCACCGAGGTGCGCAGGACGTCGTGCCGGGCCACCACCTCGCCGACGGCGGCCCGCAGCGTCGCCAGGTCGAACGGCTCGTCGTCGGGGACGAGGAACGAGGCGACGTTGTGGTAGTGGTTCCGGCCGTTGTCGGCCAGCATCTCCAGCAGCATGCCCAGCTGCACCCGCGACAGCGGGTACGCGTCGTCCAGCCCGGCCGGCAGCAGCGGCAGGTCGGCGGGGGCGACCAGCTCGAAGGGCTCGACGGGGCGCTCGGCCGGCGCCGGCGCGTCCCGGCTCGCCAGCACCTCGCAGAGCGCCCGGACGGTCGGGTGCCGGAAGATGTCCGCGACCGTCACGTCCAGCCCGGCCGCGCGCATCGTGCCGGCCAGCACCAGCGCCGTGATGGAGTGCCCGCCGAGGTCGAAGAAGCCGTCGGCGACGCTCACCACCGGAAGGCCCAGCACGTCGGCCCAGGCGGCGGCCACCCGCTCCTCCAGCGGCCCCGCCGCGGCGACGAAGTCCCGCCCCGGCAGCGTCGCGCCGGTGGGCGCGGGCAGCGCCCGCCGGTCCAGCTTGCCGCTGTTGTTGCGCGGCAGCTCGTCCAGCACCACGAACGCCGACGGGACCATGTACTCCGGCAGGCTGCGCGCCAGCCCGGCGCGCAGCGACCCGACCTCCGGCAGAGGCTCGTCGCCGGCCACCAGGTACGCGGTCAGCCGGGGATCGGCCGGGTCGTCCGCGCGCAGCACGACGACCGCCTCCGCGACACCGGGCAGCGCGGTCAGCGCCGCCTCGACCTCGCCCGGCTCGATCCGGTAGCCCCGGAGCTTCACCTGGTCGTCGAGCCGGCCGAGGAACTCCACGCTGCCGTCCGGCAGCCGGGTGGCCCGGTCGCCGGTGCGGTACATCCGGCTGCCGGGTGGGCCGTACGGGTCGGGCAGGAAGCGCCGCGCGGTCAGCTCGGGCTGGTCGAGGTAGCCCCGGGCGACCCCGTGCCCGGCCAGGTAGACCTCGCCGGGCACCCCGATGGGCGCCGGGTGGCCGTACTGGTCGAGCACGTACATCCGCACCCCGGACAGCGGCCGGCCGATCCGGCTGCCCACCCCGGGCGCGAGGTCGGCCCGGGTGATCCGGTGGTAGGTGGAGTAGACGGTGGTCTCGGTGATCCCGTACATGTTGACCAGCGCCACCCGGGCCAGCCCGAGACGGGCGGCCCACGGCGCGAGGTCGGCGAAGTCGAGCTTCTCCCCCGCGACCACCACCGCGCGCAGCGACAGGTCCCGGATCCCGGGGGCGTCCTCGGCGGCGAGCCGGACGAGCCCGCGCAACGCCGTCGGGGTCTGCGCCAGCATGGTGACCCGCTGCGTCACCAGAAGGTCCAGCAGGTCCTGCGGCACCCGGGCCACCTCGCGGGGCACCAGCACCAGCCGGCTGCCGTGCAGCAGCGCCCCCCACAGCTCCCAGACGGAGACGTCGAAGGCGTACGAGTGGAACAGCGCCCACACGTCGGTCTCGTCCACCGCGTAGTGCTCCTGCGCGGCGTCGAGCAGGCGCAGCACGTTGGCGTCGCTCACGCAGACGCCCTTGGGCCGGCCGGTCGAGCCGGAGGTGTAGATGACGTAGACCAGGTCGTCCGGGTCGCGGGCG
This sequence comes from Micromonospora sp. NPDC023633, assembly GCF_040640035.1. Lineage (NCBI taxonomy): Bacteria > Bacillati > Actinomycetota > Actinomycetes > Micromonosporales > Micromonosporaceae > Micromonospora > Micromonospora sp. NPDC023633. The sequence continues at coordinate 12,097 of NZ_JBFABB010000119.1, forward strand.
ATGCCCGGATCGGTCTCCGGCTGCCCGGCCAGGTCGCCGGCGTCCAGCAGCACCCGCCGCCCGTCGAAGCCGGCGAGCAGCTCCGCCTGCGCGGAGGTGGTCACCACGGTCCGCACCCCGGCGTCGGCCAGCATGTAGCTGATCCGCTCGGCGGGCTGGGCCGGGTCCAGCGGCAGGTACGCCGCTCCCGCCTTGAGCACGCCGAGCAGCGCGGGCACCAGGTCCGCGTCCCGGTCGAGGCAGACCCCGACGACGGTCTCCCGGCCGGCGCCGGCCGCCCGCAGGTGGTGCGCCAGCCGGTTGGCGGCCGCGTCGAGGAGGGCGTACGTCAGCTCTACGGCGCCGGCCACCACCGCCACGGCCTGCGGGTCGCGGGCCAGCTGGGCCTGGAACAGCTCGACCATGGTGCCGGTGACCGGCTCGTCCGCGCCCGTGTCGGTGACGCCGAGCAGCCGGTCCCGCTCGCCCCCGGGCACGCAGACGGCCTGGCAGTCGCCGTCGGGGTCGGCGACCATCGCCTCCAGCACCGCCCGGTACATGCCGGCGATCCGGTCCAGGTTGGCCTGGCTGACCAGCCCCGCCCGGGCGGAGAGCGCGTAGCGGCCCCGCTGGGCGAAGCAGGAGAGGTCGAACTCGGTGGCGCCCTCGCCTGCGTTGCCGGTGACCACCGGGCCGGACCCGTCGCCGCCTTGCGTCGCGCGGGTGAAGTCCTGGTAGTTGAACAGGACGTGCAGCAGCCGGTGGCCGGCCTCGCGCTGCATCTCGGCCAGCGGGAACCGCCGGTGCGGCCAGAGCGCGACCTCCCTGTCGAACACCGCGGCGACGAGCTCCCGCCAGCTGCGGGCGGACCGGTCGTAGGGGAACGGCACCGTGTTCAGGTACATGCCGTGCACCTCGTCGGCGCCGAGCACCTCGGGCCGGGCGTCGCAGACGAGGCCGGCGTGGAAGCCCGGCTCGCCGGTGAGCTGGCTGAGCACCTTCAGGTGCGCGGCGTGCAGCACCGCCTTCACCGACACGTCGCCGTCGCGGGCCAGGGCGCGCAGCGCCTCGTCCAGGTCGGTGAAGTCGACGGTGGCGCCGACCGTGGCGTCCGGCGCGTCCGGCTCGCCCCAGCCGGTGGGCAGGGTGAACGGGGCGCGCCCGTCCCAGACCGACCGCCAGTGCTCCCGGTCGGCGGTCGATTCCAGCGCGGCGAGCTCGGCGGCGATGAAGTCGGCGTAGCGCACGGCCGGCGACTCGACCGGCCGTGGGGCGCGGCCGTCGGCCAGCTCGGCGTAGCCGTCGAGCACCTCGGTGACCAGCCGCGCGCTGCTCCAGCCCTCGGTGACGGCGTGGCAGATGGTGAAGGTGAACCACCAGCTCTCGTCGCTGTCCAGGTGCGCCGTGACGCGCAGCAGCGGCGCGGTGGAGACGTCGAACGGGCGGGCCCGCTCGGCGGCGATGAACTCCGCGAAGAGCGCGGCGTGCCGCTGGGCCGGGACGCCCCGGCCGTCCTCGACGCGCACGTCGGGCTCGGCCCCGGCGTGCACGAGCTGCATCGGCACCGAGTAGGTGACCAGGTCGAACGACGTGCGCAGAATCTCGTGCCGGGCGACCACGGCGCGGACCGCGCCGCGCAGCGCCTCGGCGTCGAACGGCCGCCCGTCGCGGACCTGGTGGGCCAGGACGCTGTGGTAGACCGCGCGGTCGCCGCTGACGGCCGACTCCACCAGCATGCCGAGCTGGGTGCGCGACGCCGGGTAGGCGTCGACCAGGCCGCCGGGCAGCCTGGCCCGGTCGGCGGCGCCGATCAGCGCGTACGGCGCGACCGGCCGGAAGACCTCGGTGTCGGCGTCGGTCAGCGCGGCGGCCAGCCGCCGGACGGTGCGGTGGGCGAAGACGTCCCGCACGCTGGTCCGGTGGCCGGCGGCGCGCAGCGTGCCGACCAGGGTGACCGCGAGCATCGAGTCGCCGCCCAGGTCGAAGAAGCTGTCGGTGGCGCCGACCTGCGCCACGCCGAGCACCCGCGCCCAGATCCCGGCGATCTCCGCCTCCACGTCGCCGGTCGGGGCCTGGTACTCCCCCGTGGCGTACGAGCCGGTGTCGGGGGTCGGCAGCTGGCGCCGGTCGACCTTGCCGTTCGGGTCCTTCGGGACGGCGTCGACGGTGACGTAGGCGGCCGGGACCATCGCCTCGGGCAGCGCGGCGAGCAGCCGCTCCCGCAGCCGGGCCGGGGCCGGTGCGTCGCCGGTGGCGGGCAGCACGTACCCGACGAGGGTGCGGCGGCCGTCGTGCTCGCGCACGGCGGCGACCGCGTCGGCCACGCCGGGGCAGGCCCGCAGGGCCGTCTCGATCTCCCCCAGCTCGATCCGTACGCCGTGCAGCTTGACCTGCGAGTCGAGCCGGCCCAGGAAGTCCACGGTCCCGTCGGGCCGCCACGCCGCCGCGTCCCCGGTGCGGTACAGCCGCGCCCCGGGCGGGCCGTACGGGTCGGGCACGAACCTCTCGCCGGTCAGCCCCGGCCGGCCCAGGTAGCCCCGGGCCAGCCCCGTCCCGCCGACGCAGAGCTCGCCGGGCACGCCGACCGGCACGGGGTCGAGCCGCTCGTCGAGGACGTACAGCCGCAGGTTCGGGTGGGGCGTGCCGAGCGGCACCCGGGACAGCCCGGCCAGGGCGTCGGCGGTGCACCGCCAGCTGCTCACGTCGACCGTGGCCTCGGCCGGGCCGTACGTGTTGTGCAGCTCGCAGCCCGGCAGCGCGGCCAGGAACGCCCGCGCCACGTCGACCGCGATCTCCTCGCCGCCCACCGCCACCGACCGCAGCGACCGGCACCCGGCCAGCCCCTCGGCGAGCAACGCCGGAAGCATCGACGGCACGAAGTGGACGGTGGTGACGCCCTCGCGGGCCATCAGCTCGCACAGGTAGGCGGGGTCGCGGTGCCCGCCGGGGCGGGCCACCACGATCCGGGCGCCCGCCGACAGGGCCGCGTAGACCTCGGCCGGGGAGACGTCAAAGCCGATCTCGGTCTTCTGGAGCACGACGGCGTCGGAGCCCAGCCGGTAGACCTGCGCGCCGACGTGGTCGGTGCGGTTGACCAGGGCCCGGTGCGACAGCAGCGAGCCCTTGGGGCGGCCGGTGGAGCCCGAGGTGTAGATGACGACGCTGCCGTTGTCCGGGTCGGTGAGCGGCTCCGGGTCGGTCGGCGGCCGGTCGGCCCAGGCGTCCGGCTCGTCGAGCAGCACCACCGTGGCCTCGACCGGCGGCAGTTGCGCCCGCAGCTCGGCGGTGGTGAGCAGCACCGGGGCCGCCGCGTCCGCGAGCATGAACGCCAACCGCTCCGCCGGGTACGACGGATCCAACGGCAGGTACACCCCACCCGCCTTGTGCACCGCCAGCATCGCCACGACCTGCTCCACCGACCGGTGCGCACACACCCCGACCAGGACCTCCGGCCCCACCCCCAGCTCCCGCAGGTGGTGCGCCAACCGGTTCGCCCGACCGTTCACCTGCCCGTACGAGAACGACACGCCCTCGCAGGTCATGGCCACCGCGTCCGGCCGTCGCGCCGCCTGCGCCTCGAACGCCGCCGGTACGTACCCGCCGACCTCGACACTGCGACCCGGGGTGAACCGGGCGAGCTCGGCGCGCTCCCCGGCCGGCAGGCGCAGCGCCGCCGCGTCCCCGTCCGGGTCGGCCACCATCGCCGTCAGCACCTCGCGGAACATCGCCCCGATCCGCACCAGGGCGGCCGGGTCGGCCGTCCGGCTGTCGCTGACCAGGCGGACGGTCCCGCCGCCCGCCCCGACCGACAGGCCGAACTCGGTGGCCCCGGGCCCGCCGACCTCGACCGGGTCGGCGCCGGAACCGGCGTCGGACGCCTCGACGGTCCCGCCGCCGTCCTGCCGGCTCTCGACGTAGCCGAAGACGACGTCGATCGGGCGGGAGCCGGCACCGGCCAGCCGCGCCACCGCCGGGAGCGGGTAGCGCCGGTGCGGCCACAGCTCCACCTCGCGGTCGAACACCGACCGCACCAGCTCCCGCCAGGTGCCCGCCGACCGTCCGTGCGCGAACGGCAGCACGTTGATGTACATGCCGTGCACCCGCTCCGCGCCCCGCACCTCCGGCCGCGCGTCGCACACCAGGCCCGTGTAGAAGGCGGACTCGTTGGTGAGCTGGCTCATCACCTTCAGGTGCGCGGCGTGCAGCACCGCCTTGACGGACGTGCCGGTGTCGCTGGCGAGGCGGCGGACCGCCGCGTCCAGGTCGTGCACGTCGACGGTGTACCGGCAGACCGCCGCCGGGTCGGACCGGTCGCCGAAGGCGTCCGGGAGGGTCAGCTTCGGCCGGCCGGTCACCACCGCCCGCCAGTGCGCGACGGTCTCCGGCGAGCGCAGCGCCTCCAGTTCGCCGGCGACGTGGTCGGCGTACCGGACGGCGGGGGGTTCGACCCGCATCGGCGCCTCGCCCCGGCTGCGTCGCCCGTACTCGCCGAGCAGCTCGGCGAGCAGGGCGTTGAGGTCCCAGCCGCCGGTGACCAGGTGGCTCACCGCGAGGGTCAGCCACCATGCCCCGGCGCCGTCGGCGTGCGCGGTGACGCGCAGCAGGGGCGCCGCCGAGTCCAGGTCGAAGGGGGTACGCCGCTCGGCGGCCAGGTGCTCGGAGTGACCGGCGGCCGGGTGCACGGCGACCGGCACGGCGGTGCTCGCGCGCACCAGCTGCATCGGCACCGAGTAGCCGGTCAGGTCGACCGAGGTGCGCAGCGTCTCGTGCCGGGCGACCAGCGCGTCGACCGTCGCCCGGAGCGCGTCGGCGGCGAACGGCCGGCCGTCGTCGACCCGGACCGACTGCACGACGTGGTACAGCGACCTGCCGGGATCCTTCTGGATCTCCACGGCCATGCCGACCTGGGCCTGCGTCGCCGGGTACGCGTCGACCAGCCCGCCGGGCAGCCTGGCCCGGTCGGCGGCGTCGATCAGCGCGTACGGCTCGACGGGGCGAAAGGCCCCCTCCTTGGCGGTGTCGGCCTCGGCGAGGGCGGTGACCAGGCGGCGGATCGTGCGGTGCGCGAAGATGTCCCGCACGGTGACGTCGTGGCCGGCGGCGCGGAGCGACCCGACCAGGGTCACCGCCGTCATCGAGTCGCCGCCCAGGTCGAAGAAGCTCTCGGTGACGCTGACCCGGTCGAGGTCGAGCACCCACGACCAGACGCCGGCCATCGCCGACTCCACCGGGCCGTTGGGCCGCTCGTAGCGGCCCCGGGCGTAGGACCGCGCGTCCGGCGCCGGCAGTTGCCGCCGGTCGACCTTGCCGTGCGGGTCCACGGGGACGGCGTCGACCGTGACGTAGGCGGCCGGCACCATCGCCTCCGGCAGCTCGGCCAGCAGCCGTTCCCGCAGCTCGCCGGGGGTGGGCGCGGATCCGCCGTCGGCGACGAGGTAGCCGACGAGGGTGCGCCGGCCGTCCTGTTCGCGGACCGCGGCGACCGCGTCGGTCACCCCGGGGCAGGCCCGCAGGGCCGTCTCGATCTCCCCCAGCTCGATTCGTACGCCGTGCAGCTTGACCTGCGAGTCGATGCGGCCCAGGAAGTCGACGGTGCCGTCGGGCCGCCACGCCGCCGCGTCCCCGGTCCGGTAGAGCCGCGACCCGGGCGGGCCGTACGGGTCCGGCACGAACCGCTGCGCGGTCGTACCGGGCGCCCCGAGGTAGCCCCGGGCCAGCCCGACCCCGCCGACGCACAGCTCGCCGCGCACCCCGACCGGCACCGGTTGCAGGTCGTCGTCGAGCACCCGGACGGTGAGGTTCGTGAACGGGGTGCCGAGCGGCACCCGGGTCAGCCCGCGCAGGGCCTCGGCGGTGCAGAGCCAGCTGGTGACGTCGACGGTGGTCTCGGCCGGGCCGTACGTGTTGTGCAGCTCGCAGCCCGGCAGCGCGGACAGGAACGCCCGCGCCACGTCGACGGCGATCTCCTCGCCGCCCACCGCCACCGACCGCAGCGACCGGCACCCGGCCAGCCCCTCGGCCAGCAGCGCCGACAGCATGCTCGGCACCAGCTCGACGGCGGTGACGCCCTCGCGGACGACCAGGTCCCGCAGGTACGCCGGGTCGCGGTGTCCGCCCGGGCGGGCCACCACGATCCGGGCGCCCGCCGACAGGGCCGCGTAGACCTCGGCCGGGGAGACGTCGAAGCCGATCTCGGTCTTCTGGAGCAGCACCGCCTCCTCGTCGAGGCGGTTGACCCGCCGGCCGGCGTGCGCCGAGCGGTTGACCAGGGCCCGGTGCGGCACGAGGACGCCCTTGGGCTGGCCGGTCGAGCCGGAGGTGTAGATGACGTAGCAGCCGCTGTCGGCGTGGGTGCGCGGCTCGGGGTCGGTGGCCGGCTGGCCGGCCCAGGCGTCCGGGCCGTCCAGCAGCACCGTGACCGCCTCGGCCGCCGGGAGCTGACCGCGCAGCTCGGCGGTGGTGAGCAGCACCGGGGCCTCCGCGTCGGCGAGCATGAACGCCAACCGCTCCGCCGGGTACGACGGATCCAACGGCAGGTACACCCCACCCGCCTTGTGCACCGCCAGCATCGCCACGACCTGCTCCACCGACCGGTGCGCACACACCCCGACCAGGACCTCCGGCCCCACCCCCAGCTCCCGCAGGTGGTGCGCCAACCGGTTCGCCCGAGCGTTGAGATCCCGGTAACTGACCCGCGTGCCGTCGCAGGTGAGGGCCACCGCATCCGGCCGCCGCGCCGCCTGCGCCTCGAAGGCCGCCGGCACGTACCCGCCGACCTCGGCGGTGCCGCCGGCCGACCAGCCCTCGATCTCGTCGCGCTCCGCCGCCGGCAGGCGGACGGCGACCGCGTCACCCTCAGGGTCGGCGACCATCGCCGTCAGCACCTGGCGGAACATCGCCCCCACCCGGGCCAGCGCGGCGGGACCGAAGACGTGGCTGTCGCCGACCAGGTCGAGGAAGCCGCCGGCGGCGGTCACCTGGAGGGCGAACTCGGTGCCGCCCTCCCCGGCGATGGCCTCGAAGTCGACGGACTCGTCGGCGACCGCCCCGGCGCGGCGGAACTCGGTGTAGTCGAAGACGACGTCGATCGGGCGGGACCCGGCACCGGCCATCCGCTGCACCGCCGGCAACGGGTACCGCCGGTGCGGCCACAGCTCCACCTCACGGTCGAACACCGACCGCACCAGCTCCCGCCACGTACCCGCACCACGCGCGTACGCGAACGGCAGCACGTTGATGTACATCCCGTGCACCCGCTCCGCGCCCCGCACCTCCGGCCGCGCGTCGCACACCAGCCCCGTGTAGAACCGACCCTGGTCGGTTAGCTGGCTCATCACCTTCAGGTGCGCGGCGTGCAGCACCGACTTGGGCGACACGTCGAGGGTCGACGCGAGCGCGCGCAGCTTCGGCTCCAGGTCCTGGTAGCTGACCCGGGTTCGCAGGCTCTCCCGCGGCCCGTCGGTGCGGCCCCAGCCGTCCGGCGGGGTGAAACCGGCGTACCCGTCGACGACGCCCCGCCAGTACGCCTCGTCCTCGCCGGCCTTCAGCGCAGTCAGTTCGGCGGCGACGAAGTCGGCGTACCGGACGGCGGTCGGCTCCGGCGACTCGGGCACCATGCCGGCGCTGCGCCGCTCGTAACAGCCGATCAGCTCGACCAGGAGGGTGTTCAGGTCCCAGCCGCCGGTGACCAGGTGGCTGACGGCGACGGTGAGCCACCAGCCCCGGTCGTCGGTGCGGTGCGCGGCGACCCGCAGCAGCGGCGCCGGCTGGTCCAGCTCGAAGGGTCGCGCCCGCTCGGCGTCGACGTACGCCCGCAGCCGGGCCTCGACGTCCCCGCCGGTCAGCTCCGTGACCCGCACGTCGACCGGCGCCTCGGCGTGCACGAGCTGCATCGGCACGGAGAAGCCGGTGAGGTCGAACGAGGTGCGCAGCGTCTCGTGCCGACCGACCACGTCCCGCACGGCGGAACGCAGCGCGTCGGCCGAGAACGGCCGTCCACTGTGTACGCGAAAGCAGCGGACGATGTGGTACAGCGACTTGCCGGGGTCCTTCTGGATCTCCACGGCCATGCCGACCTGTGCCTGCACAGCCGGGTACGCGTCGACGAGCCCGGCGGGCAGGGCGGCCCGGTCGGCGGCCGTCAGCAGGGAGAAGGGCGCGACGGCCTGGAAGGCCGGCGCCGCCGGTGCGGCGTCCTTGGCGCAGAGGTGCCCCGCCAGGGCGGCGACCGTGCGGTGCAGGAAGACGTCCCGGACGGCCACCCCGAAGCCGGCCGCCCGCAGCGCGCCGACCAGGGCGACCGCGCGGAGCGAGTCGCCGCCGAGGTCGAAGAAGCTCTCCTGGGTGCTGACCTGCTCCAGGTTGAGCACCTGGCCCCAGATCCCGGCCAGCTGGGCCTCCAGCTCGGTCGCCGGGGCGACGTGCACCCGCTCGACCGGCACCGCGGCGTCCCAGAGGGCGGCCCGGTCGACCTTGCCGTTGGCGTTGAGCGGGATCGCCTCCACGGCCACGAACTCAGCCGGGATCATGTACTCCGGCAACTGCTCCGCGCAGCGCTGCCGCACCCGGTCCAGCAGGCCGGGGGTCGCCGATGCGGCCGGCCGGTAGAAGGCCACCAGCCGGGCGTCGCCGTCGGCGGCCGAGCCCGAGACCAGGGCCACCGCGTCGGCCACGCCGTCGGTGCCCTCCAGGACCGACTCGATCTCGCCGAGTTCGATCCGGTAGCCGCGGATCTTCACCTGGTGGTCGACACGGCCGACGAACTCCACCGCCCCGTCGGCCATCC
>NZ_JBFABB010000120.1:0-20120 GCF_040640035.1 Micromonospora sp. NPDC023633
CCGCCCACCGCACATGATTCGCCAACCCCCGGTGCGTCACCTGCACACCCTTCGGCCGACCCGTCGACCCCGACGTGAAAATCACGTACGCCAACTCGTCGAGATCCGTGGCGCGGGCCGGCAGGGGCGCGTCGCTCGCCCCGATCTCCTCGACGCGCACCACCTCCACGCCGACCGGGGCGAACCGGTCGGCGTACCGGTGCGAGGTGACCGCGACCCGGGCGCCCGCGTCGGCGAGCATGGCGGCGATGCGGCCCGGCGGGTACGACGGATCCACCGGCACGAACGCCGCACCCGCCTTCCACACCCCCAACATCGACGCCACCAGCTCCACACCCCGGTCCAGCAGCACACCCACCACCGCACCGGCACCCACACCCCGCGCGGCCAACCAGCGGGCGACGTTCCCCGCCCGCGCGTCCAGGCCCGCGAAGTCGACCGAGCGGCCGCCCGGGACCGACACGGCCTCCGCCGACGGCGTCTCCGCCGCCCGCGCCTCGAACTCCCCCAACACCGAACGCGACACCGGCGCCACCGCCGACACCCCGTCGGCCAACACCACCGCCACCTCACCCGCCGGCAGACACACCACCGACGCGTCACCGTCCACGTCGGCGACCATCGCCTCCAACACCGCCCGGTACATGCCACCGAGGCGGGCGACCTGCGCGACGCCGAGGTGGCGCAGGTTGGCCTCCAGCGTGATGAAGCCGAGCCGGCTGATCACGCCCAGCGGGAACTCGTTCGGGCTGTCGTCGATCGAGTCGGCGTAGTCGATCTCGTCGGTGTCGATCTGGTGGAAGTCGTGGAAGCTGAACCGGACGTCCAGCATCCGGCTGCCGTCGCCGACCTCCCGCTGGAGCACCGGCAGCGGGTAGCGGCGGTGCGGCCACAGCTCCAGTTCCCCGGCGAACGTCCGCCCGATCAGCTCCCGCCAGGTCCGCGCGCCCGCCTCGTGCACGAACGGCACCGTGTTCAGGTGCATCCCGTAGACCCGGTCGGCGCCGGCCACCTCGGGCCGGATGTTGCACACCAGCCCGGTGAAGAAGGACTCCGAGCCCGTCAGCTGGCTCATCACCTTCAGGTGCGCGGCCAGCATCACCGACTTGAACGGCACGCCGGTCTCCCGGGCCAGCGCCCGCAGGCCCGGCTCCAGGTCGTGCAGGGGCACCCAGTGGTCGTACTGGGCGCCGGCCTCGGCGGTCGGGTCGCCCCAGCCCTCCGGCAGCACGAACCGGTCCCGGCCGGCGACCCGGTCGTGCCAGAAGGCGCGGTCGGGCCCGTCGCCGGTGGAGCGCAGCTCGGCGGCGACCGCGTCGGCGAAGCGCACCGGCGGGGCCGGGCGGGGCTCGACCGGCAGCCCGTCGCGGATCCGGTGGTACGCGCCGACCAGCTCCATCATCAGGGAGTGGTAGCTCCAGCCGTCCATGATGGGGTGGCACTCGGTGAGGGTGAGCCACCAGCTGCCGTCCGCGCAGACCCGCGCGTGCAGGCGGAACAGCGCCGGCTGGCCGAGGTCGAACATGTCGGCCCGCTCGGCGGCGATGAAGTCGCGCAGCTCCCGCTCCAGGCCGGCCCGGTCGTCGGCGCGCGCCCGGTCCATGCCGACGGGCATCTCGGCGGTGGCGTGCACGAGCTGCATGGGCACCGAGTAGCCGGTCAGGTCGAACGAGGTGCGCAGCACCTCGTGCCGCCGCACCAGCAGCGCGGCGGCCTCCCGGAACGCGTCGAGGGAGAACTCACCCCGGTCGGGGATGCGGTACGTGGTGGCGTTGAGGTAGTGGTTGTGCTCGTCGGCGAGCATCTCCGCGAGCATGCCGAGCTGCACCTGGGTGCACGGGTACGCGTCGACGACGCCGTCCGGCAGCGCGGCCCGGTCGGCCTCGGAGATCAGCGCGAACGGCTCGACGGCCGGCTCCGGGGCGGCGGGCGCGGGCCGGCCGGTGAGGAACTCCGCCAGCTCGGCGATGCTGCGGCGCTCGAAGAGGTCCCGCACCTGCACGTCGAGGCCGGCGGCCCGGATGGCAGCGGCGAGCGCCACGGCGCGGATCGAGTCGCCGCCGACGTCGAAGAATCCGTCCTCGACGCCGACCCGCTCCAGGCCGAGCAGCTCCGCCCAGATCGCCGCGAGCCGCTCCTCCACCTCGGTACGCGGCGCGAGGTAGGGCCGGTCGGTGGCGGTCACCGTACGGTCGGGCGCGGGCAGCGCCCGCTTGTCGAGCTTGCCGTTGACGGTCAGCGGCAGCCGGGCCAGCGGCACGAACGCCGACGGGATCATGTACTCGGGCAGGGTGCGGGCCAGCGCCGCGCGCACCTGTCCCGGCCGGGGCAGCTCCGCCTGCTCGTCGACGACCGAGTACGCCACCAGCCGCCGATCGCCGGGGGTGTCCTCACGGACGACGACCACCGCCTCCCGCACCCCGGGCAGGGCCGAGATGGCGGCCTCGATCTCGCCCAGCTCGACCCGGTAGCCCCGGATCTTGACCTGGTCGTCGATCCGGCCGACGAACTCCAGGCTGCCGTCGGCGCGCCGGCGGGCCAGGTCGCCGCTGCGGTAGAGCCGGGCGCCGGGCGGGCCGAACGGGTCGGGCACGAACCGCTGGGCGGTCAGCCCGGGCCGGTTCAGGTAGCCCCGGGCCACGCCGGGCCCGCCGACGTGGATCTCGCCGGTGACGCCGACCGGCACCGGATTGCCGTACGGGTCGAGCAGGTGGATGCTCAGGTCGGCCAGCGGGACGCCGATCGGGTTGCCGGTGCCGGCCAGGTCGTCCGGGCCCACCTCGTAGTAGGTGGCGTGCACGGTGATCTCGGTGATCCCGTAGAGGTTCAGCAGCCGGGGCGCGGCCAGCCCGCGCCGGGCCACCCAGGGGCCGAGGTCGCCGTACTCCAGCTTCTCCCCGGCGAAGACGACCGCGCGCAGCGCGAGCCGGTCGATGCGGGGGTCGCCGTCGCGGGCCAGCCCCACCAGGCCGCGGAACGCCGTCGGGGTCTGGTTGAGCACCGTGACCTGCTCCTCGACCAGCAGGTCGAGCAGGTCCCCAGGGGAACGGGTGACCTCGCGGGGCACCACCACCAGCCGCCCGCCGTGCAGCAGCGCGCCCCACAGCTCCCACACCGACACGTCGAAGGCGTAGGAGTGGAACAGCGGCCACACGTCGGCGGGACCGAAGTCCAGCTCGTCCTGCGCCACGGTCGTCAGGCGCAGCACGTTGGCGTGGGTCAGGAAGACGCCCTTGGGGCGGCCGGTCGACCCGGAGGTGTAGATGACGTAGATCAGGTTCCCGGGGTCGACGGCGACGCCCGGGTCGGTGCCGGGACGCCCGGCGATCTCCGCGGCGTGGTCGGGGGCGTCCAGCACCACCACGGCGCCGTCGAAGTCGGCGAACCGCGCCCGGTGGGCCTCGGTGGTCACCACGATCCGCGCGCCCGCGTCGGCCAGCATGAAGTCGAGCCGGTCGGCGGGGACGCCGGGCTCCACCGGCAGGTACGCCGACCCGGACTTCAGCACACCCAGCAGGGTGGAGACCAGCTCCGCGCGACGGTCCAGGCAGACCGCGACCAGCCGCTCCGGGCCGGCGCCGAGGGCCCGCAGGTGGTGCGCCAGCCGGTTCGCGGTGGCGTCCAGTTCGGCGTACGTCCAGCGCCGCGCGCCGTCCACGACGGCGGTGGCGTCACGGTGGGCGGCGGCGGTGGCGGCGAAGACGCCGTGCACCGTGCCGGTCACCGCGGCGGCGGGCCGGGCCGGGGCGGGGGTCGCCGCCGCCAGCTCGGCGTCGTCGAGGATGCGCAGCTCGGAGACCCGGGCGTCCGGGTCGGCCCCGACGTGCTCCAGCAGCCGGCCGAGGTGGTCGGCCATCCGCCGCACCGTGGCCCGGTCGAACAGCGCGGTGGCGTACTCCAGGTGCCCGCGCAGCCGGCCGTCGGCGCCCTCGACGACGTGCAGTTGCAGGTCGACCTTGGCGACCCGGGTGGGCAGCCAGAGCGTCTCGGCGGCGAGGCCGGCCGGCCAGGCGCCGCGCGGAGCGTCGTCGCCGAGCGTGAAGGCGACCTGGTAGAGCGGGGTTCGGGACAGGTCCCGCTCCGGTTCGCACTCGTCGACCAGCAGCGCGAACGGCACGTCGGCGTGCGCGAAGGCGTCCCGCACGGTGGCGCGGGTGCCGCGCAGCAGGTCGGCGAAGGTGGGGTCGCCCGTCCAGCTGCCCCGCAGGACCAGGTTGTCGATGCCGTACCCGACGAGGTCGCGCAGCTCGGCGCGGTCGCGCACGGACGTCACGCTGCCCACCGGGATGTCGGTCCGGCCGGTGTAGCGCGACAGCAGCGCCTGGAAGGCGGTCAGCAGGGTGACGAAGAGGGTGGTCTCCGCGCCACGGGCAACCTCCCGCAGCGCGGCGGAGAGGTCGGCGGAGAGCGCGAACGGGACCGACGCGCCCCGCCAGTCGCGTACGCGGGGCCGGGGCCGGTCGGCGGGCAGCTCCAGCGGGGTGATGCCAGCGAGCCGGTCCCGCCAGTGCTCCAGGTGCCGCTGGAGCGGCTCGCCGCGCAGCCGGTCGCGCTGCCACGCCGCGAAGTCGGCGAACTGCACGGCCGGCGGCGTGAGCGGCGACCGCTCGCCCCGGACGAACGCGCCGTACAGCTGGGCCAGGTCGCCGAGGAGCACCGCCGTGGAGGGCGCGTCGCAGGCGATGTGGTGGATCACCAGCACCAGCAGGTGCTCGGCGGGGCCGAGCCGCAGCAGCGTCGCCCGCACCGGCCACTCGGTCGCCAGGTCGAAGCCGGTGGCGGCCAGCCCGGTCGCCAGCTCGGCGGCCCGGTCCTCCCGCTCGGCCTCGGGCACGGCGGCCAGGTCGACCAGCGGCAGGTCCTGCGGGCGGGGCTCGTCGACGACCTGCACCGGCGTCAGGTCGGCCATCGCGTACCGGGTGCGCAGGATCTCGTGCCGGGCGATCAGGGCGTCCCACGCCCGGGCCAGCGCGGCCCGGTCCAGCGGGCCGCGCAGCCGCAGCGCCGAGGAGACCAGGTACTCCGGGCTGGTGGTGTCCATCCGGTTGAGGAACCACATCTGCTGCTGGCCGAAGGAGAGCGGCAGGTCGCCCGAGCGGTCGACGGTCGGGATCGCGGCGCGCCGGCCGGCGGCCCTGCCCGCCAACCGGCGTTGGACGAGCGCCTCGCGCAGGTTCGGCTGGTTCGCGGTCGAGGTCATGCCTGGTGCTCCTTGGTCTGCCGCAGGTCTTCGGTCAGGTCGGCGTCGGAAAGCGCGTCCACCTCGGCCCGGATGAGGTCCTCCACCGCGCCCGCCATCGCCTCGACGGTGGGGTGCTCGAAGACGAGCCGGAGCGACACGTCGAGGTCGAACTCCTCCTGCAGGCCGGCGACCAGCCGGCCCGCCAGCACGGAGTGCCCGCCCATGGCGAAGAAGTTGTGCCGCACGCCGACGGGCACGCCCAGCAGGTCGCTCCAGATCGCGCAGAGGCGCTCCTCGACGACCGTGCGCGGCGCGACGAGGGCGTCCTCGGCGCCGGCGGCGCCGGTCGACACGGCCCGGGAGAGCAGGCCGAGCAGGGCCGCGCGGTCCACCTTGCCGTTGGCGTTGAGGGGTATCTCGGCCACCGGCACGAGCAGGCTCGGCGTCATGTAGTCGGGCAGCAGCCGGGCGCAGTGCGCGGCCAGGTCGGGTGCCTCGCCCCGGTGGAAGGCGACCAGCCGGTCCTCGTGGACGATGACCACGCACTGGGCCACCCCGGGGTGTTCCTCGACGACCGCGCGGATCTCGCCGAGTTCGATCCGGTAGCCCCGCACCTTGACCTGGTCGTCGACGCGGCCGACGAAGTCCATCACCCCGTCCGGGCGCATCCGGATTAGGTCCCCGCTGCGGTACAGCCGGCTGCCCGGCGGCCCGTACGGGTCGGGCACGAACTTCTCCGCGGTGAGGTCCGGCCGGCCGGCATAGCCGGTGGCCAGGCACTCCCCGCCGATGTGCAGCTCACCGACCACCCCGACCGGCAGCAGCCGCAGCGCGTCGTCGAGCACCCGGACGGTGGTGTTCGCCATCGCCCGGCCGATCGGCACGATGTCGGTCGTCTGCGGCGTCCGTACCGGGTGGGCCGTCATGACGACCGTGGTCTCGGTCGGCCCGTAGCTGTTGGTGAGGCCGCCCGGCCCGAGCCGGTCCAGCCACCGGTTGGCGATCTCCTTGCGCAGCGCCGCCCCGGCCGTCCAGATCAGACCGGAGAGCTGTCCCGCCTGCTCGTCGTCGAGCTGCTCGGTGAGCAGCTCCAGGTGCGGCGGGGTCATGATGAACCGGTCGAACGGGCCGGCCTTGGCGAGCAGGCCGCCCAGCTCGGCGACGTCGAGGGCGGCGGGCAGCAGGGTCACCGCCTGACCCGAGACCAGCGGGCTGAACAGGTTGGGGATGGACAGGTCGAAGGCGATGGTGGTGAACAGCGGCGCGCCGTCGCCCCGCCCCGCGCGCGTCCCCCGGTCGCCCCGGGCCTCGGTCTCGACGGCGCAGGCGAGGAAGTTGGACACCGCCCGGTGCGGCAGGAGCACGCCCTTGGGGCGGCCGGTCGAGCCGGAGGTGAACAGCACGTAGGCCGTCTCGAGCGGGTCGGTGTCCCGCTCCGGCCGGCTGGTGGGGCCGGCGCAGAGCATCAGCCGGTGGGTGTCCACGTGCAGCGTGGGCACGGTGAACCTGGGGGCGTACGCCGCCTGGGTGACGCCCAGCTCCACGCCGGCGGTGGCGAGCATGTGCCCGATCCGCTCGGCGGGGTACGACGGGTCGAGCGGCAGCACGGCCGCCCCCGCCTTCCAGGTGCCGAGGATCGCCGCGACCAGGTCGACGCCCCGGTCCAGCAGCACGGCCACCACCGCGCCCCGGGCGACGCCGGAGCGCCGCAGGTGGTGGGCGAACTGGTTGGCCCGGTCGTCCAGCGCCGCGTAGGTGGTGGTGAGGTCGCCGTGCCGCAGCGCCACCGCGTCCGGCGTCCGGCGTCGCTGGGCCTCGAAGAGGTCGCAGACGGTCGCGGCGGAGCGGGGCACGGTGGGCCCGTGCACCTCGTGCAGGAGCTGGTGGCGCTCGCCCGGCGAGAGCAGGTCGAGGTCGTCGAGCGGGGTCTGCGGCTCGGCCGCCGCCGCGGCGAGCAGCCGGACGAAGTGGTCGGCCATCCGCCGGACAGTCGGCTCGTCGAACAGGGCGGTGGCGTACTCCAGGCTGCCGGCCAGGGTGCCGTCCGGGCGGGGCCAGACGTGCATGGTGAGGTCGGTCTTGGCGACCCGGGCCGCCCGGCGCAGGGCGTCCAGCAGGGCTTCGTCGTCGGTCGACTGGCCGGTGATGCCGCCCTCCTGGGCGTTGAGCATCACCTGGTAGAGCGGGGTGCGGGAGAGGTCGCGGACGTCGACGAGGTCGTCGACCACCCGCTCGAAGGGCAGGTCCTGGTGGGCGAGGGCGTCCAGGGTCCGGGACCGGACCGCCCGCAGGGCCGCCTCGAACGACGCGGCCGGGTCCAGGGTGCAGCGCACCACCACGGGGTTGAGGAAGACCCCGGCGATCTGTTCCGCCTCGGGGGGCCGTCGACCGGAGGTGGGCGCGCCGACGGCGACGTCCCACTGCCCGCTGTAGCGGGCCAGTAGCGTGGCGAAGCCCGCCAGCATGGTCATGAACGGGGTCGCCGAGCAGCGCCGGCCCAGCGCGGTCAGCTCCTGCGCCAGCCCGGCCGGCACCTCGAACTCGACGTGTGCCCCGCGCGGGTCGCGCTCGGCCGGCCGGGGCCGGTCCAGCGGGAGGGCCAGCTCGGGCACCCCGGCCAGGTGCTCGCGCCAGAAGCCGAGCTCCCGCTCGACCCGGTCGTCGGTGAGGTACTGGCGCTGCCAGGCCGCGTAGTCGGCGTAGTGCACCGTCAGCTCCGGCAGGTCGGGCTCCCGGCCGGCGGCGCTCGCCGCGCAGAGTTCCCGCAGGTCACGCTCCAGGATGCCGGCGGTGGTCGCGTCCGAGGCGATGTGGTGCAGCGCCACCAGCAGCAGGTGGTCCGCCCCGGCCGAGGTGACCAGGGTGGCCCGCCACAGCGGCCCGGTGCGCAGGTCGAAGCCCTGGCCGAGCTGCGCGTCGACGAGGTCGACGAGCGGGGCCTCGGCCGCGTCGCGGACCGTGAGGTCGACGGGACCGGGCGGGTCGATCCGCTGCCGCGGCTCGCCGTCGCGGGTCAGGTAGCGGGTGCGCAGCGCCTCGTGCCGGGCCTCGAGGGCGGTCAGCGCCGCCCGTACGGTGTCGGGCGTCAGCGAGCCGGGCAGGCGCAGGTAGAGCGGCACCACCCACTCGGGGCTGCCCGGCTGGAGCTGGTCCAGCAGCCACAACCGCCGCTGCGCCGGGGAGAGCGGCAGCGCCGCGCTCCGGGGCACCGTGAGCACCGCCGGCGCCGCGGGGGCGCCGCCGCCCAACAGGGCGGCCTGCGCCTCGACCGTGCTCGCGGCGAGCAGTTCCCTCAGCTCGATGCGCACACCCGACTCGGCGGCGAGGCGGCTGGCGAGGCGGACGGTCACCAGCGACGACCCGCCGAGCTGGAAGAGGTCGTCGTGCACCCCGACCCGGTCGACGTCGAGCAGGTCCTGCCAGAGCCGGGCGACCAGGCGCTCGGCGTCGGTGCGCGGGGCCAGGTACGCCGTGCGGTCGGCGGTCTCGACCGGCGGCAGCGCCGCCCGGTCCACCTTGCCGCCGGTGGTGAGCGGGAACTCCGCCACCGGCACGAACACGGCCGGCACCAGGGCGTCGGGCAGCCGGTCGGTCAGGAAGGACCGCAGCTGCGCGGCGGTCAGGGGGCGTCGGCTGGCGACGTACGCGGCCAGCCGGGGGCTGCCGCCGGGCTCGGCGAAGCCGACGACGACCGCCCGCCGGACGTCCGGGTGGGCGGCCAGCGCGGCCTCCACCTCGCCCGGCTCGATCCGCACTCCGTTGATCTTGAGCTGGTCGTCGACGCGGCCGACGAACTCCAGGCTCCGGTCCGAGCGCCACCGGACCTGGTCGCCGGTGCGGTAGAGCCGCGCGCCGGGTGGCCCGTACTCGTCCGGCACGAACCGCTCGGCGGTCAGGTCGGGCCGGTTGAGGTAGCCGCGGCCGAGCCCGGCCCCGCCGACGTGGAGGTCGCCGACCACGCCGATCGGCACCGGCCGCCGGTTCGCGTCCAGCACCTGGAGCCGGAGGTTGTCCAGCGGCCGACCGATCGGCACGGGACCGGTGCGCTGGGCGAGGTCGACCTGCTGGGCGGTGACGTCGATGGCGCACTCGGTCGGCCCGTAGGTGTTCCACACCCGCACCCCCGGCACCGCCGCCAGCCGCTGGCACAGCTCGGCGTACAGCGGCTCGCCGGCGGAGAAGACCAGCCGCAGCGAGGTGCACCTCGGCCAGTCCGGCTCCTCCGTCACCAGGTGCAGCACCGAAGGGACGCCCTGGAGCACGGTCGCCCCGGACCGGATGACCGCCGCCACCAGGGCGGCCGGATCGCGTTCGGCGCCGTCCGGCGCGAGCGCCACCGTCGCCCCGCAGATCAGCGGGGCGAAGAACTCCCAGCCGGCCGCGTCGAAGCTCACCGCGGTCTTCTGCAACACCCGGTCCGCCGGCGACAGGCCGTGCTGCCGGACCGTCCAGGCCACCCGGTTGCCGATGGCCCCGTGGGTGACGACCACGCCCTTGGGCCGGCCGGTCGAGCCGGAGGTGTAGATGACGTACGCGGCGTTGTCGGGATCGATCCGGACCGGCGGCGCGGTGTCCGGCCCGGCCTCGATCCGGGACCGGTCGGCGTCCAGGCAGACCACGTGCGACGGCCCGGCCAGGCCGTCGTCACGCAGGTCGGCCTGGGTGAGCACCACGTCCACCCCGGTGTCGGCGACGATCCACCGTCGCCGGTCCACCGGGTGCGCCGGGTCCAGCGGCAGGTACGCGCCGCCGGCCCGCCACACCCCGAGCAGGGCGACCACGAGGTCGACCCCCCGGCGCAGGTGCACGCCGACCGTCGACTCCGGACCGACGCCCAGCCCCACCAGGTGCCGGGCGAGCTGGTTGGCGCGACGGTCGAGCTCGGCGTAGCCGACCCGTACGTCGCCGGCGAGCACCGCGGTCGCGTCGGGCGTCGCCGCGGCCTGACGGGCGATCAGGTCCGGCAGGACGACGGGACCGGCCATGCCCGCTCCGGCGGCCGGCAGGGTGGACAGAGGGGTGCTCATCGGGGTGCTCCTCCGGGGTGGGGGTCGATCGCGGACGGCCGGGGTCACGCCTGCCGGGGGCCCGTCAGACGGACGCGCCGTCCATCCGCAGGCGCAGGCTCTTCGGCCGCATGTCGGTCCAGATCTCGTTGATCCGGCTGAGGCACTCGTCCCGGGTGCCCTCGGTGCCCTCGGCCCGCCAGCCGGCCGGCAGCGCCCGGTCGCTCCACCAGATCGAGTACTGCTCCTCGTCGTTGAGCACCACCAGGTAGCTGCGGTCGTCGTCGCTCATGTTCTCTCCCTCGTGGGTTCCGCGGTCGCCACGGCGGCGGCCGGTACGGGTGTGAAGTCGTCGATCCGCACGCCGAGGCCCCGCCGGGCCGCCGAGCGGCGGACGTGTTCGGCCAGCGCGATGTCCAGCACGCCCAGGCCGAACGGGGAGACCACCACCGGCCCGGGGACGTCGGCGGGGGGCAGCGCCGCACCGCCGGCCAGCCGGCCGATGGTGGTGTGGATGAAGTCCCGGCCGCCGGTGAGCTGCTCGGCGAGGTGCAGCGAGGTGCGCTCGCGGCACACGTGGTCGGGGTCGTCGACCACGTTGCGGGCCGCCAGCACCGCCCGGGGGTGCAGGTCGCGCAGCGACAGGTGCAGCACCACGCTCCCGGGCCGGCAGGCGGTGAGCTCCAGGTGCGGTTCGCTGGCGGTGGTCGCGATCGAGACCAGCCGGTGGGCGGCCAGCGCCTCCTCGGCGCTCGCCACCACGCTGATCGTCGTGCCCGGCAGCAGGGCCGCCGCCCTGGCGGCGAACGCCTCGGCCCGGCCCGGGTCGGAGTCGTGCAGCACGAGCGAGCCCGGCGGCGCCAGTGCCACGGCCAGGAAGCGCAGCACCTGCTGGTTGATCAGCCCGCAGCCGATCAGCGCCAGGCCGTCCGGGTGGCGGTCGGCGGTCAGCAACTGCGCGGCGAGGGCCGCGCTGGCCGCGGTCCGCCGGGCGGAGATGACCGAGCCCTCGATCAGCGCCTCGGGCTGGCCGGTCTCCAGCGAGTTGAGCACGATGGCCGCGCTGGCCCGGTCCAGGCCCCGCTCGATGTTCGCCGGGAACGAGGAGATCCACTTCATGCCGGCGGCCGGCGGGTCGGCGCCCAGGTACGCGGGCAGCCCGATGATCCGGTTGCGGGCGTTCTCGGGGAAGCGCAGGAAGACCGAGTGCGGCACGCTCGTGCGGCCCTGCTCGTGCAGCAGGTACGCCTGCCGGACGAGGTCGATGACCCGTGCCTCGTCGCCGTCGAGCACGTCCCGGACCACGGCGTGGCCGATGATCAGCATTTGTCGCCCTTCCACAGGTGGCTGACCTCGCCGAACTGTTCGGTCACCCAGCGATCGGAGTAGATGGTGTCGAGGTAGCGGTCGCCGTTGTCCGGGAAGATCAGGACGCTGGTGCTCCCGGCCGGCAGGTCCGCCATCCGGCGCCGCAGCGCGGCCACCGTCGCCCCGGACGACCCGCCGGCGAGGATGGCCTCCCGGACGGCCAGCAACCGGCAGCCGACCACGCAGTCGAGGTCGGAGACGTGCAGCACCTCGTCCGGCCTGGCGTTGGCCGCCAGCGGGGGCACCACCGAGGCGCCGTGCCCGGGAATCAGCCGGGGCGCGGGCGGGTGACCGAAGATCGCGCTGCCGACGGCGTCGACCGCGACGATCCGGGTGGGGTGGCCGTTCTCGCGCAGGTAGTCGGCGCAGCCGACCAGGGTGCCGCAGGTGCCGGTGGAGCAGAACAGGTAGTCGACCCGGCCGTCCAGCTCGGTCATGATCTCGGCCATGGTCTGCCGCTGGGCCCGGGCGTTGAGCGGGTTGGTGTACTGGTCCGGGCGGTAGGCACCGGGCACGGTCTCCACCAGCTCGCGCACCCGGCGCCGCCGCACCGCGAGGTACTCGCCGGTCACCGGGTCGGGGTGCTCGATCATGTCGATCTCGGCCTGGTACGCGGCCAGCACCGCCAGGTTCTGCCGGGTGGTCTTCGGGTCCACCACGCAGATGAACCGGATCCCGAAGTACGCGCAGATCTGGGCCAGGCCGATGGCGAGGTTGCCGGAGCTGGACTCCACCACCACGGACCGTCCCGGCACCAGTTCACCGGACTCGATCTTGCCGCGCAGCATGTTCAGCGCCGCCCGGTCCTTGATGCTCCCACCCGGATTGAACTGTTCGAGTTTCGCGTACGCCCGGGCGGGAAACTCGGGAAACAACCGGTCCAGGCGCACCAGGGGCGTGTTGCCGACCGTGGAGAGAATTCCCTGATCCATTTCAACCCCCTCTCCGGGCTGACGGAAGGTCGCCCGCATCCGCCGTGCGGGCGCTGTGCGGCGACCCGTCGACGACGGGCGCCGGGTTGCCGAGGTGCTCAGCTCATGCCGAGTTCGAGCAGCATCCGCTGGTCGACGTCGCCCGCCAGGCAGGCGTCGGCCACCGTCGCGGCCGGGTCGGCGCAGGCGGCGCCGAGCAGGGCCAGGTACTGGTCGAAGAGCCGCTCGACGGTGGCGCGGTCGAGCAGGTCCGTGTCGTAGTTGAACTCGGTGCGCAGGGCCAGGTCGGGTAGCTGGTGCACCGTGACGGCGAGGTCGAACTGGCCCTCGTCGTAGGGCACCACCACCTGGCGGATCCGGTGCCCGACGAATCCGTTGTTGGTGTCGGACAGGGTGTCGCCGTGCTGCCGGGTGAGCAGCGTGATGGTGACCCGCACCAGCGGGTCCCGGTCCCGGCGGGCCGCCTGGACCAGGGGGAACGGGTAGGCGGCACGCGCCACCCCGTCCGACAGCTGGCGTCCCGCGGCGGCGATCGCCGTCGCGAAGGTGGTGCCCGGGGTGAACGACGAGCGCAGCACGACCGGGTTCACCAGCATCCCGACCACCTCCCGCAGCGCCCGCCCGCGCCGCACCGACACCGGGCAGCCGATGGTGAACTCGCGCTGCCCCGTGCATCGGTGCAGCAGCGCCTCGAAGACGCCGAGCAGGACGGTGAACGGGGTCACCGCCAGGGCGGCGGCCGTGGCGCGCACCTGCCGGGCGACCTCGTCCGGCAGCGTCCGGGCGACGGCCGCGCCCCGGTAGGACCGGGTGGCGGGGCGGGGCCGGTCGGTGGGCAGGGTGGCGGCGGTGGCGCCGGCGCAGGTGCGGGCCCAGTGCTCGGCCAGTTCGGCGCGACGGGGGCCGGCCAGCATGGCCTGCTCCCGGGCGACGAACTCGTCGTAGCTGGGGTGCGTGGGCCACCGCACCGTGCCCCCGCCCCGCAGCACCCGGTACGCGTCGCCGAGGTCCCGCCAGATCAGCCACTGGGAGAGCCCGTCGGTGGCGATGTGGTGGATGACCAGCACCAGCGCGCAGTCCGTGTGCCGCCGCAGCAGCACCACCCGCAGGGGACCGTCGTGTTCGAGCCGGAGCGGCTGCTCGCCGACGGCGTGGATCAGCGTACGCAGGGCCGCGTCGTCCACGTCGCCGACGTCGCGGACCTCGACCGCGCCCGAGCCGGCGGAGTCGACCAGCCGCACCGGCCCCGCGCCGGTCTCGGCGAACCGGGACCGGAGCAGGTCGTGCCGAGCCTGGACGGCGACGAGGGCGGCCCGCAGCACGTCGGTGTCGAGGACCGGCTCGGCGAGCACGGCCGTCACCACGTTGCTGGTCGAGCTCTCGGGCGCGAGTCGGTACAGCGCCCACTGCGCGGCCTGACCGACGGACAGCTCCCGGGTCTCCCCGTCGCCGGCGTTCACTTGGCGCCGAGCACGAAGTCGGTCAGGTCCCGGACGCGGACGAAGTTGCCGACCTCCTCGTCCGGCACCTCGATGTCGAAGTGGACCTCCGCGGCGCCGAGCAGGTCGACCAGCTTGAGCGAGTCGAGGCCCAGCTCCACGAAGGTGTCGTCGGCGGAGATCGGCCGGTCCGGCTCCTCGGTCATCAGCTTGCGGGTCAGCTGCTCGACGTCGGCGGCCACCTGGTCAACGGTCATGTCAGTGTCCTTTCGAGGGGGTGTTCAGGGCATCCGGACGATCTGGCCGGCGTACGCGAGGCCGGCGCCGAAGCCGAGCAGCAGCGCCTTGTCGCCGGGCTTGGTCCGGCCGCTCTCGTGCAGCCGGCTCAGGGCCAGCGGCACCGAGGCCGCCGAGGTGTTCCCCGTGTCGACCACGTCCCGGGCGACCTTCTCCTCCGGGATCTCCAGGATCTCGGCGAGCTGCTCGATGATCCGCAAGTTCGCCTGGTGCGGCACGAACCAGTCGATCTCCGACAGGTCGATCCCGGCGCGGGCGCAGGCCTCCCGCGCGACCGGGGGGATGTTCTTGGTGGACCACCGGTAGACCAGCGGCCCGTTCATCGAGGCGTACTCCTTGCCGTCCCCGGCCCACTTCGTGCCCAGGATCGGGGCCCGCCGGCCGTCGCTGCCCCACACCACGGGCCCGATGTCCTGGTTCTCGGAGCGGGAGATCACCGCAGCCCCCGCGCCGTCGCCGAAGATGACGTAGGTCGCCGGGTCCTCGGGATCGATGAACTCGGTGAGGTGTTCGGCGCCGACGACCAGCACGTTGCGCGCCTCGCCGAGCCGGACCGCGTTGGACGCGACCGACACCGAGTAGGCGAAGCCCGCGCAGGCGGCGTTCAGGTCGAACGCGCCGGTGGCCGGGATGCCGATGCGGTGCGCGACCTCCGGCGCCCCGCCCGGGATCCGGTCCCGCTTGGTGGCGGTCGCCAGGATGAGCAGGTCGACCTCGGAGGGGTCGACGTTCGCCATCGCCAGCGCCTTCGCGCCGGCCTCGGCCGACATCACCGGCACGGTCTCCCCCGGGCCGGCGGCGTGTCGGGTCCTGATCCCGGTGCGTTCCTCGATCCACTCCGGGGTCACGTCCGTCCGCAGTGCGATGTCCGGGTTGGTGACCACGCGGGTGGGCCGATAGGCGCCGAGCCCGGTGATCGCCGAACCGAAGATGTCCGACATCGTTCTCCCTTCGTCAACCCGGCCGGCAGCCGTGTCGACGACTGCCGGGAGAAAGGCTCGGGCAGGCGCCTCATAGCTTCTCTACATATCGACGCGGCATAGGAATGCCATAGCCGGCGGCGGAAGTCTGCGTCGGGCGCGGACCGCCGGGGCCCGAAGGCCGAGCGAGAAGGTCCAGGATGAGAGACTTCACTGACAGGGTGGCGGTGGTCACCGGCGCCGGCTCGGGCATCGGCCGCGCGCTCGCCGTCG
The DNA here is from genome assembly GCF_040640035.1 of Micromonospora sp. NPDC023633. NCBI lineage: Bacteria > Bacillati > Actinomycetota > Actinomycetes > Micromonosporales > Micromonosporaceae > Micromonospora > Micromonospora sp. NPDC023633. The sequence goes on from NZ_JBFABB010000120.1 coordinate 15,418, forward strand.
AGCTGGCCGCCCGGGGCGCCCGGCTCGCCGTCTCCGACGTGGACGACGAGGGGCTGCGGGAGACCGTACGGTGCTGCGCGGGCCTCGACGGCCAGGTACGCGGGTACCGGTTGGACGTCACGGACCGGGCCGCGGTGCTGGCGCACGCCGAGCGGGTCGACGCCGACTTCGGCCGCGCCGACCTGGTCGTCAACAACGCCGGGGTGACCCTGCTCGCCTCGGTCGCCGACGGGGCCTGGGAAGACCTCGAATGGGTGATGAACGTCGACTTCTGGGGTGTCGTGCACGGCACCCGGGCGTTCCTGCCGATGCTGACGGCGTCGCACGGCCACCTGGTCAACGTCTCCAGCGTGCTGGGGCTGGCCGGCGCGCCGATGCAGAGCGGGTACAACGCCGCCAAGTTCGCCGTCCGGGGCTTCACGGAGGCGGTGGCGCAGGAGCTGCGGGCCGACGGGGTGCCGGTCGGGGTGAGCTGCGTGCATCCCGGCCGGATCAGGACGAACATCATGCGCAACGCCCGCAACGACGGGTTGCGCGACTACCAGGCGGTCCGGGAGCACTTCGAGCGTTCGGTGGCCGTCACGGCAGAGTACGCCGCCCGGGCGATCCTGCGCGGCGTGGCCCGTAACCGGGCCAGGATCCTGATCGGGGCGGACGCATACCGCACCGATCTCCTGACCCGGCTGCTCGGCCCCTGGTACCCGAGGGTCGTCGCCGGCGGCCGGCGGCCGGTCACATCGCGAGGCCGCCGTCCACGGTGATCACCTGGCCGGTCAGGTACGACGCGCGGGACGAGAGCAGGAACGAGACCACCTCGGCGATCTCCTCGCTGCGCCCGAGCCGGCCCAGGGCCACCCGGTCGCGGGCGATGGCGCCCAGCTCACCGGAGAGCGCGGCGATCATGTCGGTGTCGATGTAGCCCGGCGCGACCACGTTCGCCCGGATGTTGTACCGGCCGACCTCCTTGGCCAGCGCCTTCGTGAAGCCGATGACCCCGGCCTTGGAGGCGGAGTAGTTGGTCTGCATCGGGTTGCCGGCCACCCCGGACACCGAGGAGACCGTGACGATCGACCCGGCGCGGCGGCGCATCATCCGGCGGACCACGGCGCGGCAGAGGTGGTAGGTGCCGTCCAGGTTCACCTCCATGACCGCGCGCCAGTCGGCGTCGGCCATCAGGGCCAGCGGCTTGTCCCGGATGATGCCGGCGACGCTGACGACCGCGTCGGGGTCGCCCAGCTCCCGCTCGGTGGTCGACACGAAGTCCCGCACCGCCCCGGCGTCGGCGACGTCGACCATCATCGCCAGCACGCGCCCGCCGTCGCGGGCCGCCTCCGCGACGACCTCGTCGGCGGCGTCCTTGCTGGACTGGTAGCACATGGCCACGTCGTAGCCGTCGCGGACGAGCTGGTGCACGACCGCCCGGCCGATGCCCCGCGAGCCGCCGGTGACCACGGCGACCGGCCGCCCACCGGCGCTCACCGCGCCGCCCCGGAGGTGCTCGCCACCGGCTTCGCGGGGGAGCCCGCGTCCGCCGCCGGAGCCGGGGCCGCCGACCGGTGTTCCCGGATCGCCGCCTCCAGGGACGCCCGCAGCGAGTCCACCGATCGCATCGCCCCGACCAGCCGGCCGACACGCAGCACCACGGTGTCCCCCACCACGCTGTCGCCGGTGACGAAGGCGGTGTCGGCGACCAGCCGGTTCATGGTGACCCGGTGCCGCACCGTCTCCCCCGGCAGCACCGGCCGGCCGAAGCGGACGTGCTCGAAGAGCCCGGCGACCGGCACACCGTCGGTGAGCACGTCCGGCATCGGGCGGTCGTGGCGCATCAGCACCAGCGCCGCCTGCCCCCAGGACTCCAGGAGCAGCGACATCGGCAGCGGCCGGTCACCGGTGACGGTGAGCGAACCCACCAGCCGCCGCCGGGGCACCAGCTCGCTGACCCGGTCGACCAGCAGCATCGGCGGGCGGTGCGGGACGATCCGCCTGATCTCCTCGATCCCCATCATGGTCGTCACTCCTCGCTCCCGTAGCGCAGCAGCACCTCGGCGACCGGGACGGCCGCGACCGTGACCTCGCCCCGCCACAGTCCGCCGGTGCGGCGGATCGTCACGACGAGTTCGTCGTCGCCCCGCACCGGCAGCAGGAAGCGGCAGCTGACGATCTCGGTCAGCTGAAGCTCGGGGGCCACGCCGCGGACCGCCCGGTGCACGTACTCGAAGATGTGCACCCCGGGCAGCAGCGGGAACCCCGGGTAGTGACCGGCGAAGACCCGATCGTCGAGGTCGGGGCGGATCCGGGCCACGAACGTGTCGGGGGCGACGCGCTCCACGTCGACCGGGACGACCGTCGCGCAGTCGCTCGTTGTCACGGTGTTCACCCGGTGACCGTGCGACCGCCGGCTATATCTTCTCTACACCGCCGCCGGCTCAGTTCCCCACCGCGCTCAGCGCCCCGGCACCGGCCACCAGCACCCGGTCGGCCTGGTCGGCCTTCTCCCGGGCGAAGACGCGGACGAGGTCGTGGAAGCGGAACCGCTGCCGCCGGCCGCCGTCGGACTCGACGATCTCCAGCAGCCGGGCGTCGACCAGCTTCTCCCCCACCTCCTCGCCGGCGTGCCGGGACACGCCCAGCACCTCCGCGGTGCACCAGCTCGGAAATGCCGGCGCGCGCAGCAGCGCCAGCCGGCGCAGGGCGAGCTGGCCCGAGTCGGCCAGCTGGTGGTAGCTGCTGTCCAATCGTTCCCGGACGTCCATCGAGCCCAGCCGGAGCTCGTCCAGCCGGTACCGCTCGTCGGCGAGCCGGTCCGCCAGGTACCCGAGCGACCAGTGCGGGCGCGCCAGCAGCCGGGATCCGGCGACCCGGACGCCGAGCGAGAGTCGACCGCACAGCTCGACGACCCGGCTCGCCGCCTCGGCCTCCTCGGCGACCCGCCGCGCCCCGATGATCCGGCCGAGCAGCGCGAGCGCCTGCTGCCGGTCGAGGGTGCCGACCTCGATCGACGTGGCGCCGGCCAGCTCGGGCATGCGCAGCCGGCTGGTGACGATGACCTGACAACCGGGGTCGCCGGGCAGCAGCGGGCTCACCTGCGCGTAGTCCGCGGTGCCGTCGAGCATGACCAGCAGCCGCCGCCCGGCGAGCTGGCTGCGGTAGAGCCGGACCCGCTCGTCGAGCCCCTTCGGGATCGCCGACTCGGCGTGGCCGAGGCTGCGCAGGAACCAGCCGAGCACGTCGTACGGCTCGACGGCGTTGCCCCGCGCGCGGCCGAGGTCGGCGTAGAGCTGACCGTCGGGGAAGGCGGTCCGGGTGAGGTGGGCCGCGTGCAGGGCGAGCGTGCTCTTGCCGACGCCGGCCATCCCGGTGACCACGGCGACCGGCGGGCGGGCCTTCGGCTCGGCGGTCAGCACCCGGAGCAGCCCGCTCAGCTCCTCCTCCCGCCCGGCGAAGTCACCGACGCCGGGCGGGAGCATCGCGGGCCGCACGCCGTGCCAGCTCGGTTCCGCGACGACCGCCGGGGCCGGGGGGCCGTCGAGGATCGACCGGTACGCCTCGGTGAGCAGCGGGCCCGGGTCGACGCCCAGCTCGTCGGCGAGCACCCGGCGGCCCTCGTGGTAGGCGGCCAGCGCGTCGGCCTGCCGGTCGCTGTGCAGCAGGGCGGTCATCAGCTGGCCCCGCAGCCCCTCGTGCAGCGGGTGTTCGGCGACGAGCTGGGTTATCTCGGGGACCAGCCGGACGTGGCGCCCCAACCGCAGGTCGGCGTCGATCCGGCTCTCCAGGACCGCCATCCGCAGTTCCGCCATCCGGTGCGCCTCGGCCGCCGCGAGGTGCTCGGTCACGTTGGACAGCGCGGGGCCGCGCCACAGCGACAGGGCGGCGTGCAGCTGCTCGGCGGCCTCGGCGGGTCGCCCCTCGCGCAGCGCCTCCCGCCCGGCCTCGGCCAGGCGCTCGAACTCGTCGAGGTCGAGCCGGGCGGCGCCGATCCGGATCTGGTACCCCGACCACTGCCGGACGATGTCCACCTCGGCGCCGAGGTACTTGCGCAGCCGCGAGACGTAGTTGTAGAGCTGGGCGGCGAAGGTGGCCGGCGGGCGCTCCCCCCAGAGCAGCTCGCACAGCCGGGTGTCCGGCACCGTACGCCCCTCCGCGAGCAGCAACGCCGCGAGCACGGTGCGCTGCTTCGCACCGTCCAGCGCCACCTCCGCGTCACCCCTCCAGGCCCCCACCGGCCCCAGTACCCGAAACTCCATCCCTGGCTCCGTTCATCGCGCCGCCCCGGGTAGAACAGTCGCCCGAAGACTCATCGGCACCGGCACCGTCCACATGCGTGGGCGGCACTCAATTTCCTGCGGACGTCACGCTGGCCGTTCAATTGATCAACGATCGTCACTAGGATGGGGCGGGTCGCGTGCCCGGCGAGAGGCGCGCGCCGGTAGGGCCGCTCCCGCCGACCCCGGGCCCCGACGGGCCCGCCTGCACCGGCGCCGCCAGCGCCGGGGCACGAATGTGAGTAGTTTCCACTCATGAACTCCGCGCCCCGCTCTGGCACCGTGCAACGGTGACCTCGACTCCCCTGGCCGGCGCCACCGAACACGCCTGCTCCGGCGTACGGCTGGCTGCTCGACGCGGGCGGGGACGTCATCGGCGAGCTGCCCGACGACCGGGGCTGGCCGCTGGCCGACCTCTACGACCCGGTGCCCGGCACGCCC
>NZ_JBFABB010000121.1:0-20013 GCF_040640035.1 Micromonospora sp. NPDC023633
GCCGTCGGCGGTCCTCGGCCGGGAAAGCAAGGACAGCAACCGGAAGAGCAAGGACGGCAAGTGGACCCACCGCGCTGGCCGCCCGGACGGGGCTCACCGGCCCGGCCCGGGCGTACACCACCGCCTGCGTCTCGGCCAGCAGCGCGGTCGCCGACGCCGCGGGCCTGATCCGCCGGGGCGACGTCGCCCGGGCGGTGGTGGCCGCCGGCTACCTGGTCGAGCCCGACCAGTACGCGCTCTTCGACGCCGGTCGCGCCCTCGCCACCGACGGCGCGGTGCGCCCGTTCAGCGCCGGCCGCACCGGCCTGCTGCTCGGCGACGGCGTCGCGGCGGTGGTGCTGGAGTCGCGGGACGTCGCCCGGGGGACGGTCGCCGACCTGCTCGGCTGGGGCCGGGCCGGGGACGCCTTCCACCCCTGCCAGCCGGAGCCGGGCGGGCGCGGCCTGGCCCGCGCGGTCACCGCGGCGCTGCGCCGGGCCGGGCTCCCGGCGGAGGCGATCGGGTACGTCAACGCCAACGCCACCGGCACCGGCCACAGCGACGCCGCCGAGGCGGCGGCGCTGCGCACCGCGCTCGGCGCGGCGGCGGCACACGTTCCCGTCAGCTCCACCAAGGCGCTGCACGGGCACGCCCTGGAGGCCTCCGGCCTGCTGGAACTGGTGGTGACCGTGCTCGCCCTGCGGCACGGGAAACTGCCCGTCAACGCCGGCTGGCTCGGCCCCGACCCGGCCTGCCCGCTGGACGTCGTGCGCGACGCGCCCCGGCCCGCCGCCACCGGGTACGCGCTGAGCCTCAACGCCGCCTTCGGCGGCGCCAACACGGCGCTGCTGGTAGGTGCGGCATGAGCGGGACCACCGGCCGCCTCACCGTGCTGGCCGAGGCGGCCTGGCCCGAGCCGGGCGACGCGGCGCCGCCGCCGGTGCCCGGGTACGTGCACTCCAGCTTCCCGCCCCTGGTCGCGGCGGTCGCCGAGCGCTGCCTGACCCGGGCATACGGCCAGCGGCCGGCCCCCGGCGGCGAACGGACCGCGGTCGTGCTCGTCAGCGCGGCCGGGGACCGGGCCAGCGCGGCGCACGTGCGGGTCACGGTCGCCGGCGGCGGCCGACCCGGGCCGCTGTTCTTCTTCCAGTCGGTGCCCAACAGCGTGGCCGGGCACGTGGCCGCCCGCTGGGGGCTGGGCGGGCCGGTGGTCTGCCTCGCGCCGGCCGGCGACCCGCGCGCCGAGGGCACCGCCGAGGCCGAGCTGCTGCTGCACGACGGCGACGCCGACCGGGCGTTGCTGGTCCTGATCGAACAGGCACCCGACGACGACGGCGCGGGCCGTCCGGCCGGAGTCCCGGGCGGGGCAGCCGGAACCACCGCCGTCGCGGTGCTGCTGGGGGGAGGAGACGCGCCATGAGCAACAGGGGACTGCGGGGGGTGCTGGCCGCCGACGAGCGGATCGGCGCCGGCAACGTGCTGGCCCGGGTGCTGGCGCACGGCGCCGACCCGCAGGGGCCGGGCCTCACCTTCGACACCGCCGTGGACGGCCACCCGGCCGACCGGCCGCTCACCCTGGGCCGGCTCGACGAGCGGGTCGCCGCTCGCGCCGCCTGGCTGCACGAGCGGGGGATCGGGCCCCGCGACCCGGTCGCGGTCTGGGCCACCGCCGCCGCCGACATGGTGCTCAGCTTCCTCGCGTTGACCCGGCTCGGGGCGATCCCGGCGCTGATGAACGGCAGACTGCGCCCCGAGATCGCCGCCGAGTACGTCCGCCGGCTGCGCGGCGTCGGCGTGCTCGCCGACGACGCGCACGGTGCCCTGCTCGCCGGCCACGACCTCGGCGTCCCGGTGCTCGGCACGCCCGCCGAGGCCGGCACCGGCGACCCGGCCGCCGCGCCGGAGCACTACCGGCACCACGCCGACGACCCGGTCGTCATCACCCACACCTCCGGCACCACGGGGGTGCCCAAGGCGGTGCTGCACTCGCACGCGAGCCTCTTCGCCGCCACCCGGCACCTGCTCGCCATGCCGCAGGCGCAGGGCACCCGCCGTATCCTCAACGCGCTGCCCGCCCCGCACACCGCCACCGTGCTCATGGTCAACCAGGCCCTCGGCAACTCCGCCGAGATGCTCCTGCTCTCCGACCAGGGCGGGGAGCGGGTGCTGGAGGCGATCCAGCGCTGGCGTCCCGACGGGGTGTTCGGCTTCTCCGTGACCTGGGCGGAGCTGGCCCGCTTCGACCTGACCGCGTACGACCTGGACTCGGTGTCGCTGTGGTTCAACACCGGCGACTGCTCGCACGAGCCGCACGTGCGCCGGCTGGTCGCGGTCGGCTCCCGCGACGTGGTGACCCGCGACGGGATCACCCGGGTGCCCGGCTCGGTCTTCATCGACGGGCTCGGCTCCAGCGAGATGGGCCACTCGATGTTCCACATCACCCACCGCGTCGACACCGACCGGTACGGCCGCTGCGTCGGGCGGCCCTACCGGTTCGCGAGGGTCGCCGTGCTCGACGCCGGGGGCGAGCCGGTGCCGACCGGCGAGGTGGGCTGGCTCGGCATCGACTCGCCGTCGCTGTTCCGCGGCTACTGGAACGACTCGGCCACCACGTACCGGTCCCGGCAGCGCGGCTGGTACCTCACCGGAGACCTGGTGTACGCCGACGACGAGGGCCGCTACTACCACCTGGACCGGGCCGTCGACGCGGTCGACGCCGGAAACGGGCGGCGGTTCTACACCGCGCTGTCCGAGGAACGGGTCCTCGCCGCCTGCCCGGACGTCACCGACTGCACCGTGGTGATCACCTCCGGGGCCGGCGGGGTGGTCACCGACGTGCTGCTGGAACTCGCCGCCGGCGCCGACCCCGCCGAGGACCGCACCGACCGGGTCCGGGCCGCGCTCGGCCCCGACGTCGGTGCGACCCTGCGCCGGGTCGTGCCGGTCCGCTCCGCCGACATCCCGGTCACCGTCACCGGCAAGGTGCGCAAGGTGGCCCTGCGGGAGCGGTACCTCACCGAGTCGCCGTCATGACGGCCGTCATCACCGGGATGGGGCTGTTCACCCCCGTCGGGCGGGGCGTCGACGCCACCTTCGACGCGCTCTGCGCCGGCCGGTCCGGGCTGACCCGGCCGCCGGCCGGGCACCCGGCGGCCGGGTCGCTGGAGGTGGCCGGCGTGCTGCCGGACATCGACCCGCGCACCGTGGCCTCCGGGCCGGAGACCAGGGTGTTGGACCGGGTCGTGGTGCTCGCCCTGCTCGCCGCCGCCGACGCGCTCACCGACGCCGGCATCGAGGTGGGCCGGGACGTGGACCCGGGCCGGATCGGGGTGATCGTCGGCGGCGTCGGCGGGATGTCCACCCTGGAGGCGCAGGTGCTGGCCCGCGCCGAGCGAGGCCGGGCGGCGGTCAGCCCCTACCTGCTCACCGGCATCCTGCCGAACATGCCGTCGGCCCGGATCGCCATCCGGTACGGCATCCGCGGCTACACCTCCTCCGTCGGCACCGCCTGCGCCTCCGGCGCCCAGTCGATCGCCGACGCGCTGCGGCTGATCCGCGCCGGGGAGGCCGACGTGGTGCTCTGCGGGGCCAGCGAGGCGCCGTTGTTCCCGACCTTCTCCGACACCTTCGGCAACGCCCGGGCGCTCGCCCGGGGCTGGGCCGACCCGACGGCGGCGAGCCGGCCCTTCGACGCCCGCCGCAACGGGTTCGTCCTCGCCGAGGGCACGGCCCTGCTGGTGCTGGAACGCGCCGAGCACGCCGCCGCCCGGGGCGTCGCCGGCTACGCCGAGGTCGCCGGGTACGGGGTGAACACCGACGCGTACCACCCGACCGCCCCGCGACCCGACGGCGCCGGCGCGGCGGAGTGCATGCGGCGCGCGCTGGCCAGCGGCGGCGTGCCCGCCGCACGGGTCGGCTACGTCAACGCGCACGGCACCGGCACCAAGCTCGGCGACATCGCCGAGACCACCGCGCTGGCCGAGGTGTTCGGCGACGGCGGCGTGCCGGTCAGCTCCACCAAGGCGCTCACCGGCCACCTGCTCGGCGCCTCCGGGGCGCTGGAGGCGGCGGCCACCGCGCTGGCGCTCGGTCGGGGCCTGCTGCCGCCGACGCACAACCTCGACGACCCGGACCCGGCCTGCCCGGCCGACCACATCCGCGCCGAGCCGCGGAAGACGGACACCGGATACGCGCTGACCAACTCCTTCGGCTTCGGCGGGCAGAACGTGAGCCTGCTGCTCGCGCGGGCCGCCCGGCCGAGGGACTGACCACGCACCATCCCGGGCGGACAGCGCCCGGGCGGCAACCACGGGGAACCGTGAAAGGGCTGAGGACATGGACATCCGTGGGATAGACCACATCGAACTCTTCGTGGGCGACGCCCGGCAGGCGGCCTTCTACTTCGACCGGGCGGTCGGCTTCCAGCTGCGCGGCCAGGGCGGCCCCGAGACCGGGCTGGCCGACCAGCGGTCGCTGCTGCTGTGCCAGGGCGACGTCCGGATCGTGCTCACCACCGGGCTCACCGCCGAGCACCCTGCGGCGCGGTACGTGCAGCGGCACGGCGACGGCGTGGCCGTGGTCGCGCTGGAGGTCGACGACGCCGCCGGCGCGTACGCCGAGCTGGTGCGCCGGGGCGCGGCGGGGGTGACGCCCCCGACCACCCACACCGGCGCGGACGCCGAGGTGGTGACCGCCGAGGTGGGCGGCTTCGGCGACGTGCTGCACCGCCTCGTGTCCCGGCGCGGCGACCCGGGCGAGTTCCTGCCCGGGGCGGTCGACATGACGCCTCCCGACGGCGGCGGAAAGCTGCTCGCCGAGATCGACCACCTGGCGGTCTGCGTGCCACCGGGGCAGCTCGACGAGACCGTCCGGTACTACCGGGACGTGTTCGGGTTCGCGGAGATCTTCGCCGAGCACGTGGAGGTCGCCGGGCAGGCGATGAACTCCACCGTGGTGCAGAGCCCGTCGGGGCGGGTCACCCTGGTGCTGCTGGAGCCGGACCGCTCCCGCCGGCCGGGGCAGCTCGACGCCTTCCTCGACCAGCACGTGGGCGCCGGGGTGCAGCACCTGGGGCTGCGCACCGACGACATCGTCACCGCGGTCACGGTCCTCGCCGAGCGGGGCGTGCGCTTCGCCGGCACCCCGGCCAGCTACTACGACGCCCTGGAGGGGCGGGTCGGCCCGGTGGACGCGCCGCTGGACCGGCTGCGTGACCTCGGCGTGCTCGTCGACCGCGACCACGGCGGGCAGCTGCTGCAGATCTTCACCGAGTCCATGCACGTGCGCCGCACGCTCTTCCTGGAGCTGATCGAGCGGCGCGGGGCGCGGACCTTCGGCAGCGGCAACATCAAGGCGCTCTACGAGGCCAAGGAACGGGAACTGGCCGCGGCGGGAGCCACCGCCGCGGCCCCGACACCGCAGGAGGTGCGGGCGTGACCGCGACCGAGTTCGAGCCGGCACTGACCGTCCAGGAGGAGGCGCTGCTGCCCTCCGACGAGGACGTGGCGTTCTACGCCGAGCACGGCTGGTACCTGTCGAAGAAGCTGCTGACCGACGACGAGGTGGACGCCCTTGCGGCGGCCGCCGACCGCTACTACGACGGCGAGCGGGACCGCCGCCTGCCGGTGCGCCCGGCGCGGCTCGCCTACTGGGACCCGTCGAAGGGCCCGGTACAGCGGCACAACGACTACGTCCACCACGAGCACGAGGGGCTCGGGTCGATCCTGCGCAAGCCGCTGATCGGCGCGGTCGCCGCGCGGCTCGCGCGGGCCACCGAGATCCGCGTCTTCCAGTCCACGTTGATCTACAAGCCGCCGGTCTCCGGGGAGCCGTCGAACATCGTGCCCTGGCACTTCGACAAGCACTACTGGGCGTCCTCGTCGTCGGAGAACATGCTCACCGCGTTCATCCCGTTCCACGACTGCGGCGAGGAAATGGGCACGATCACCATGGTCGACGGCTCGCACCGCTGGGAGGAAATCGGCGCCGACGACACGGTGGTGCGCCACTTCGCCGACCGCGACCGCGACCAGCTGGAGGACATGCTCGCCGAGAACGCGGCCCACAACGGCGTGCGGATCCGCAAGGTGCCGATGGTGATCCCCAAGGGACACATGAGCTTCCACCACTGCCGCACCTACCACGGCAGCGGCGCCAACGTCAGCGGCCGCCCGCGCCGGGCGGTCTCGCTGCACCTGCAGGACGGCGACAACGCCTGGCGGGAGTATCGCCTCTCCGACGGCACCCTCGCCGCGTACAACCACGACGTGCTGGTCCGCCGCACCCACGACGGGCGGCCGGACTACGCGGACCCCGAGTACTGCCCGGTCATCTGGCGCCACCGCGCCGCGCAGGGAGGCTGACATGTCGCGATACGACTGGGGTGGGACGCACCCGGGGATCGAGCGGCTGGAGAAGGCGGTGAGCGAGCGCCGCGAGGCGGTCGTGCGGCATCCGCTCTACGCCAGCCTCGACACCCACGAGGCGCTGGTCACCTTCATGGAGCACCACGTCTTCGCCGTCTGGGACTTCATGTCCCTGCTGACGTCGTTGCAGCGGCAGCTCACCTGCGTCACCGTGCCGTGGATCCCGACCGGGCCGACGGGCAGCCGCCGCCTGATCAACGACATCGTCATGGTGGAGGAGAGCGACGAGCTGGGCGAGGGCTACATCAGCCACTTCGAGCTGTACGTGCGGGGCATGCGGGAGGCCGGCGCCGACACCACGGCGGTGGAGAAGCTGATCGACCTGCTGCGGGCGGGCCGGCCGGTGGCCGAGTCGCTGGTCGACGCCGGGGTGCCCGGGCCGTCGGCCGCGTTCGCCGGCACCACCTGGCGGATCATCGAGGCGACCCCGGTGCACTGCCAGGCCGCCGCCTTCGCCTTCGGCCGGGAGGACCTGATCCCCGACATGTTCACCCAGGTCGTCGCCGTCAACGAGCGCAGCCGCAGGCTGCACACGTTCGTCGACTACCTGGAGCGGCACATCGAGGTCGACGGCGAGCAGCACACCCCGATGGCGATGCAGATGCTCGCCGACCTGTGCGGCGACGACGACGCGAAGTGGCAGGAGTGCGCGGACACCGTCAACACCGCGCTCGCCGCCCGCGCCCGGCTCTGGGACGACATCCTCGCCGCCGTCAAGGAGGGGCGCGACCGGTGACCGGCACCGACCCGGTCCGGCTCTACCGGACGGTCCGGCTGATCCGCCGGTTCGAGGAGCGGGCCATCGAGCTGGTCCGCTCCGGGCACGTCGTCGGGGGCATCCACCCGTACCTCGGGCAGGAGGGGATCGCCGCCGGGGTCTGCGCCGCGCTGCGCGCCGACGACGTGCTCGCCGGCACCCACCGAGGGCACGGGCACGTGCTCGCCAAGGGCGCGGACCCGGCCCGGATGATGGCCGAGCTGTGCGGCCGGGTCACCGGCCTCAACGCCGGCCGGGGCGGGTCGATGCACGCCGCCGACTTCGGCGTCGGCGTGCTCGGCGCCAACGCCATCGTCGGCGCGTCCGGGGCGATCATCACCGGGGCGGTGTGGGCGCGCCGCCGGCGCGGCGACGACGTCGTCGGGGTGAGCTTCTTCGGCGACGGCGCGGTCAACGAGGGGATGCTGCTGGAGGCGTTCAACCTGGCCGCGCTGTGGCGGGTGCCGGTGCTGTTCGTGTGCGAGAACAACGGCTACGCCACCACCATGCCCGTCGCGGGCGCGGTCGCCGGCAGCATCCCCGGCCGGGCCGCGGCCTTCGGCATCCCGGCCGCCGTCGTGGACGGTCAGGACCCCGAGGCGGTACGCGACGCCGCGACCGCCGCCGTCGACCGGATGCGTGCCGGCGGTGGCCCCGAGCTGATCGAGGCGCGGACCTACCGGTTCGACGCCCACCACACCTTCGAGCACGCGGTACGCCTCGACTACCGCCCGCCCGGCGAGGTGGCCCGGGGCCGCTCCCGCGACCCGGTGGACATCCAGGGCGGGCGGCTCTCCGCCGCCGACCGGGCGGAGGTCGATGCCGAGGTGGAGGCCACGCTGGAAGCGGCCGTCGAGTTCGCCCTCGCCGGCGCCGAGCCGGATCCGGCCGACGCCTTGGCGCACCTGTACGCCAGCGGCCTGACCGCCCGCACCGGAGGTGGGTAAATGCCCAGACTGTCCTACCGCAAGGCGCTCACCCGGGCGCTCGCCGACGAACTGGCCCGCGACGAGTCGGTGTTCCTGCTCGGCGAGGACATCCGGGTGGCCGCCTCGAACGTCACCGCCGGGCTGGTCAAGCGGTTCGGCCCGGAGCGGGTGCTCGACACCCCGCTGTCGGAGCAGGCGTTCACCAGCTTCGCCACGGGGGCTGCCCTGGCCGGGATGCGGCCGGTGGTCGAGTTCCAGATCCCGTCGCTGCTGTTCCTGGTCTTCGAGCAGATCGTCAACCACGCGCACAAGTTCCCGCTGATGACCGGCGGGCAGTGCGCGGTGCCGGTCACGTACCTGGTGCCGGGCTCCGGTTCCCGGACGGGCTGGGCGGGGCAGCACTCCGACCACCCGTACAGCCTCTTCGCCCACGTCGGGGTGACCACGGTGGTGCCGGCCACCCCGGCGGACGCGTACGGGCTGCTGGTGTCGGCGGTGCGGTGCGACGACCCGGTGGTGGTCTTCGCCCCCGCCGGGGCGCTGGACGTCCGCGACGACGTCGACCTCGCCGCGCTCGCGCCGGTGCCGCTGGGCCGGGCCCGGGTGCACCGCTTCGGCGACGACGTGACCGTGGTCGCGGTCGGGCACCTGGTGCACGACGCCCTCGCGGTCGCCGAGGAGCTGGCCGACCAGGTGTCGGTGGAGGTGTTCGACCCGCGCACGCTCTACCCGTTCGACTGGGACGCGCTCGCCGAGTCGGTGGCGCGCACCGGGCGGCTGGTGGTGGTGGACGACTCCAACCGCTCCTGCGGCATCGCCGGGGAGATCATCGCGACCATGGTCGAGCGGGTGCGGCTGGTCGCGCCGCCCCGCCGGGTCACCCGCCCCGACGGCGCGGTGCTGCCGTTCGCCCCGGCGCTGGACTGGGCCGTGCAGCCCGGCCGCGAGCAACTCCTGGCCGCCATCGGACACGTCATGAAGGACGGTTGAATGAACGACGCCGACTACCGCTGGCCCGCCGCGGCGCGCGCGTGGCTCGACCTGCCCGCGCCGGTGCGCGCCGAGATGGTGGCCGCCGGGGCCGAGTCCTGGCGGGAGGTCTTCGACGGCCGCGCCACGTACAACGAGCAGTGGCGGCTGGCCCGGCCGCCGGTGATGGACGAGATTTCGCTGGGCGTGCTCAACGCCGTCTCCGACCGGCTCGCGCAGCTCATCTTCGAGGCGTGCCGGCGGCGGGCCGGCACGGCGGGGGAGCTGCGCCGGCTGCTGAACGTGCCGGACGGCGAGACCCGGCTGCTCGACGACGACGAGCCGCTGACCGAGGCGCTGCTGGCCGCGTTCCGGCCGGACGTGCTGCTCTGCGACGGGGTGCCCCGCTTCGTCGAGTACAACATCGACAGCAGCCTCGGCGGGGCGTTCGACGCGGACACCACGGTGCGCCGCTTCGTCGAGCTCTACCGGCGGCGCGGCCTCACCGACCGGGTCCGCCTGGCGGCGGCGCCCTCGGCGGTGGACCGGCGGTTCGCCGCGATCCGCGCCGGGCTCGGCCTGCCCGAGGGCGCCCGGGTCGCGATGCTTGTCGACTTCGACTCCGAGTACCCGGGACTCGACGACCCGCAGCGGTTCATCCGGCTGCTGTCGCCGGTGGTCGAGCGGGCCACCGCGTGCGGCCTGGACCTGGTCATCGCGCCGGTCTCCCAGGTCACGCTGGACGACCGGAAGCGGCTGGTGGCCGGCGGCGCCCCGGTCGACGGGGTGTTCCGGCTCTTCGTGCCCAACCGGGTCACCCCGAGCGCCGGGATGGACGCCCTGGAGGCGGCGCTGGCGGCGGGCACGGTGCCGATGTGGGTGTCGGCGGCGGCCTGGCTGATCGCCAACAAGCGCGCCTTCGCCTGGCTCTGGGAGGATGCCGACACGCTGCCGGCCGCCGACCGGGACCTGGTGCACCGGCACGTGCCGCGTACCTGGTCGCTGACGGCGGAACTGCTCGACCGGGCGGTGGCCGACCGGGTGGGCCTGGTGGCGAAGCCGGCCGACGGCTCCGCCGGGGTCGACGTGCTGATCGGCCGGGAGACCGACGCGGAGACGTGGCGGGACGGCCTGACCCGGGCCGTCGGGCGGGGCGGCTTCATCCTCCAGGAGTACGTGCAGGCCGACGACGTGCCGCTGGACTTCGTGCGGATCGGGACCGGCGAGACGGTCAGCGCCGAGGTGCCGTACAGCATCGCCCCGTACCTGTTCGGCCGCCGGGCCGCCGGCGCCTGCATCCGCACCGGCTTCCCCGGCTGCGACGGCGTGCTCAACCTGGCCCGCGGCGTCCTCCTCTCGGGCCTCCTGGTAACTCCCTGACCCCCCCACCCCCACCCCACCCCACCCGGCCCCGCCCGGCCCGGCCCTCTGACGCGTCGATCATGCAGTTGTGGTGGGGTGCACATCGGACAAGAAGGGGTGAGCCCGGCACCACAACTGCATGATCCACGTCGAGGGGAGGCGGAGGGGCGGGGTGGGGGAGGATCTTCGGGTGGGTGGGGCGCGGGTGGGGTTGGCGGTCGGCGAGCTGCGGGCGGCGGCGCGGGCGGCGTTCGGGGACCGGCGGGTGCCGGTGTCGGCCGAGCGGTTGGCCGGCGGCACGAAGAAGGGCGTCTACCGGCTGACTCTGGACGACGGGTCCACCGGCGTCGCCTACGTGTGGCATCCGGCGGAGGACTACTGGCCGGCGCGGGCGGCACCGGAACGCGACGACCCGTTCGGGCACGCCACCGGGGCCGGCCTGTTCGCCGCGGCGCACCGGGAGCTCACCGCCGCCGGGGTGCGGGTGCCCCGGCTGCTGCTCGCCCCCACCGCGGGCCTCCTGCCCGGCGAGGTGGCGGTGGTGGAGGACGTCCGGGGCGGCACCCTCCAGCACCTGCGGGAGCGCGACCCGCGACGGGCCGAGGTGGTGCTGGCCCGGCTCGGTGACGCCGTCCGGAGCATGCATGCCCGCCGTCGCGACCGGTACGGCCGGCCGGGGTCGCACGGCCCGACGCCCGGCCGGTCGGTGGAGCGGATCGTGCTCGACCGGGCGCTGCGGGACCTGACCGAGGCTGCCGCCCGGGTGGAGCGGATCGCCGCCGTACGGCAGCGCCTCGCCGACGCCCTCGCCGAGCGTTGCGCCGCCGTGGCGCCCCGCTCCCGGTACGGCCTGATCCACGGTGAACTCGGGCCGGATCACGTGCTCGTGGACGAGCGGGACCGCCCGGTGCTCGTCGACATCGAGGGTGCGATGTTCCTCGACGTGGAGTGGGAGCACGCCTTCCTCGAACTACGCTTCGGCGACGCCTATCCGAGGCTGGCCGTCGACGGTCTCGACGGACACCGGCTGCGCCTCTACCGGCTCGCGACGCACCTGTCGCTGGTGGCGGGTCCGTTGCGCCTGCTCGACGGCGACTTCCCCGATCGGGCCGGCATGCTCGCCATCGTCGAGCACAACGTCGCCCGGACACTGGACCAGCTCGCCCGGCCATGAGGCTCGGATGAGGAGACCCGGCCGCGAGCCGACCCGCACCCCCCCCGGATCAGTGGGAAGGCGGCTGCCCTGTCGCCGTCGCGTCGACGGGCAGGGGATCGCGCCGGCGGCCGATCGCGATCCGCGCCCAGGGCGAACGAGCTACCCGCACCGCGTGCCTTTGTCCACCCGGCTACACCTGGGAGACGGCCCGGACCGCCGCCGCCTCGTCGCGGCTGAGGGACGAGGCGACCGGGTCCCCGGCCAGGCGGTGCGCCTCGGCAAGGGTGTCGAGGCCGATGGCCAGCCAACTCCTCGAGCCCACTCGCCGCCACAGATCCACGGCGGCCTCCGCGCGCCGGCGGGCCTGCACCGGGCGGCCGGCGGCAAGCTGCGCCTCCGCCAGCGCGTACGACGCCGCCGCCTCGCCCCACAGATTGCCGAACTCGCGGTAGGTCCACAGGCTCCGGGCCAGCAGCCGACGTCCCTCGCCGTGCTCGCCCTGGCGGACCAGGACGTCGCCGAGCCAGCAGGTGGCATGGGTCGCGGTGAGCCGGTCGCCGAGGTCCTCGCTGATCGAGGCGGCCCGTCGGAAGCAGTCGGCGGCGACCGGGTAGGCGCCCTGGGCGCGGTGGCTCTGCCCCAGGCACCGCAACGCCTGGGCCTCGCCGGGGCGGTAGCCGGCGGCCCGGCTCACTCCCAGGCACTCCTCGAACCGTTGCCGGGCGGCGTCGACCCGCCCCTGTTCCAGGTCGATGACGCCGATGCCGTTGGTGGCGTAGACGAGACAGTTCACGTTGCCGGCGGCCCGGGCCAACTCGACGGCCTCCTCGAAGTGGCGCACCGCCGAGTCGTACCGGCCGAGCAGCCGGTGCACGTACGCCAGGCCGGCGGTGGCGCTGGCCTGAAAGGCGGCATCCTGGCCGTGGGCGAGCAGCAGGGCCTGTTCGAAGTGCTCCAGCGCCTCCGGGTACCGGTCCAGGATGGTGGTGAGCTCGCCGAGGCAGCGGTGGAGCTTGGCGGCGCTGCGCTGGTCCGCGGCGTGCAGGGCGGCCTTGAGCGCCTGACTCTGGAGCCGTTCCCACTCGTCGAAGTGGCTGCGGACCTGGAAGAACGTGGTCAACGCGGCGGCCAGCCCCGCGGCCAGCCCGACGGCCGGCCCGGTCTCGGCGTCGTGGAGCGTCTGGTCGACCAGGGCGGTGAGGAAGCGGCGCTCGTCGTCGAACCAGGCCACCGGGTCGGCGACGAACTGGTCGGTCTCCGTCGCCGGGAGCCGCCAGGACACCGGTTGGGCCTGCGGGCCACCCTGGAAGTCCGCCCCTAGGGCGTCCGCGGTCAGGTCGGTCAGGTGCAGGCTCGCGCCGAGCAGCCGGGTGAGCGCCTCCGTACGGCTGCGCTGCGGAACCTCCCGCTCCAGCAGTTCCCGGCCGAGTAGCCGCACGAGGTCGTGCAGGCGGTAGCGGAATCCGCTGGCACCGACCGCCCCGATCTCCACCAGGTGCACCTCCACCAGGTCGTCGAGGATGGCCTCCGCGTCCGAGAGGGTGGTGTCGAGCAGTGCGGCCAGCGTCCACGCGGCGAAGTCGGGCCCGGGCGACAGACTGAGCATCAGCAGGGCCTGCTGCGCCGTCGGGGTCATTCCCCGGTAGGTGAGTTCGAGGCTGGCCCGTACGGCGACGTCCCCGACGGCCAGCTCGTCGAGCCTGCGCTGCTCGTCGGCGAGCGCCTGGGCGACCTTGGCCAGCGGCCAGTGCGGTCGGGCGGCCAGCCGTGCCCCGGCCACCCACACGGCGAGGGGCAGACCGCCGCAGGTCTGGACGATGAACCGGGCCGCGTCGGGCTCGGCGGCGGCCCGCTCGCGACCCAACATCTCGCTCAGCAGCGCCAGCCCCGCGTCCTGGTCGAGGGTGCCCAGGGGCAGGCGGCGGCTGCCCAGGTCGGCCAGCGTGGTGCGGCTGGTGACGATGGCGGCGCACCGGCCTCCGTTCGGCAGCAGGTCGGTGACCTGCCGGGTGTTCGCCGCGTTGTCCAGGATGATGAGCATCTGCCGCTGCGCCAGCAGGGTGCGGTAGAGATGGATCCGGCTCATCAGATCCGGGGGCACCGTACCCCCGCGCACGCCGAGCGCGCGCAGGAAGGCGCCGAGGACCGTGATCGGCTCCAGCGGCTCGTCGCCAAATCCTCCCAGGTCGACGTAGAGCTGACCGTCCGGGAACCGCGCGGCGAGCAGGTGCCCGAGGCGTACCGCGAAGGCGGTCTTGCCGACGCCGGCCGGCCCGCTGACCAGCATGGTCACCGGCCCGGACGCGGCCAGGTCCAGCAGCCGACGCGTCTCGGACAGCTCGCCGTCCCGGCCGACGAACAACGGCAGGTCCGGGGGCAGCAGACAGGGGGCCACCTGCCGGGCGGCCGGCCCGTCCGGACGGAGGCCGCCGTGCCTGCCCGGACCCGGCGCGACGGGGGGTGCCGCCGCAGGGGGAGCCGGCTCCGGCTCGGCCGACGGGTCGGACGCATGTCCCGGTGTGTCCACGGCCGACACGAAGTGGTCGGGCAGGGCCAGGGCGCGGCGGGCCTCCACCCACTCCCGGACGGCCGCCGGATCGCCGCCGCAGGCCCGCACCAGGGCGGCGACCACCTCCTCCGACGGCAGCGAGACCCGATTGAGCGAGGTCGCGACGGTGCTTGCCGGCAACTGGTCGCCGACCTTCCGCGCCCGCCGCTCAAGCGCCCGGTACGAGAGCCGGGACCAGGCCTTCACCCCGCGCAGTCGGGCGACGAACTCTGCTGCTGTCCTCGTCGTGCCAGGTCGGGGTAGCGGCGTCGTCACGCAACGGATCCTATCGACGCCCGTCACGCGGGGGTCATCCGCATGATCATAACGGTCGGGGGTGGGGTCGCCGGCGTGCGTTCCGTTCAGGCGGACACGCCGCACCATCCGCGTGTGCCCTGGTACCGGACGCGCGGGGTGTCCTGCCGGGTGGATACTCAGGCGTTGGCCCGTGCGGTCAGCCGGGGTGTCGGGTGTTCGCGAGGTGGGCGCCGAGGCGGCGGACGGTCTCGGCGGCGGCGACCGCGTCGCTGCGGGCGCTGCCGTGCCGGCCGTCGCTGCCGTACATCGTCGGGTCGGCGGTGAGCGGGTGGTCGGTGAGCCGTACGTGTAGCGTGCCGAGGCGCTCCGCGAGGGCCCCGGTGTGCGCGGAGAGCCGCCGCATCCGCTCGCCCAGCCCGGCCCGGTGCCGCTCCGGCACGGCCGGGCTGAGCGACACGTCGAACATGCCGACGGTGATGACGTCCGCCCCGGCGGCGCGCAGCGCCTCGATCATCGCGGTCAGCTCCGCGTCGACCGCGTCCGCGTCGTACCCCCGCCCGAAGGCGTCGTTGCCGCCGCAGACCACCAGCGCCAGGTCGGGCCGGAACGCCAGCGCCGGGGCGAGCTGGGCGGCGCGTACCTCGTGCGCCCGCAGCCCCCGCAGCCCCAGGTTCAGGTACGCCAGCTCCGGCCGGACGGCCCGCAGTTCGGCGGCGATCCGGTCGGCCCACTGCACGTCGGGGTAGCCGTCGACGGGCTCGCAGAGCCCCTCGGCCACGCTGTCGCCCAGCACCGCGAAGCGCCGCCACGGGTGGTCGCGCAGCAGCGCCGCGCTCTCTCCGTCGCGCAGGCAGAACGGGTCCGTCGCTTCGGTCAGCGTCAATGGCATGAGCGCACGCTAGTCGACCGGGTCGGCCCCGGCCAGCGGCCCGTCGGGCAGGGCCACCTCCGCCAGGTGGACGTTGGTGCGCTCCCCGTGCGAGGAGTGGCAGCCGACCCACCGCGCCGTCGTGCAGGCGTACGTCGGCGACCGAACGCCCCGCCCGGAACCCTTTACGTGCGCGTCGACCAGTGTGAATATGTCTCCATCGATCGGCAGACAGCCGATCCAGCCCTCCCCGGGAGGTACGCGTGAGACTCACTCGACGTGGTGTGATGTCCGCCGTCACCGTCGCTCTCCTCGGCGCCACCGTGGCCGTGTCACCGGCCCACGCCGCGCCCGTCGCCCTGACCGCCGAACGGGCCGCCAGCCTCGCGGCCGGCCTCGGTCCCGACCGCACCGCCGGCTCCTACCTGGACGCCGCGTCGGGCCGTACCGTCGTCGCCGTCACCGACGAGCAGGCCGCCGCCACGGTCCGCGCCGCCGGCGGCGTCGCCCGCCTCGTCACCCACAGCGCCAGCGCCCTCCAGGCCGCCCAGTCCCGGGTGGACCTCGGCGTCACCGGCACCGCCCTCTGGGTGGACCCGGTCGGCAACCAGGTGGTCGTCGGCGTGGACAGCACGGTCGGCGCCGCCCAGGTGGCGCGCATTCGCGCCGCGGTGGCCGCGGCCGGCGGCACGGCCCGGATCACCCCGCTCGCCGGCACGCTGAGCATGCGGATCTCCGGCGGCGACGCCATCTACGGCGGCGGCTACCGCTGCTCGCTCGGCTTCAACGTGCGCAGCGGCAGCACCTACTACTTCCTCACCGCCGGGCACTGCACCGACGCGGTCTCCGCCTGGTACGCCAACTCGACACAGAGCACCAAGCTCGGCGACCGCACCGGCACCAGCTTCCCGGGCAACGACTACGGCATCGTCCGCTACACCAACACCTCGGTCGCCATCGACGGCTCGGTGGGTTCGCAGGACATCACCGCCGCCGGGAACGCGTCCGTCGGGCAGCAGGTGACCCGGCGGGGGAGCACCACCGGCACCCACAGCGGCACGGTGACCGGCCTCAACGCCACCGTCCGCTACGCCGAGGGCACCGTCCGGGGCATGATCGCCACCAACGTCTGCGCCGAGCCCGGCGACAGCGGCGGCCCGCTCTACTCGGGCAGCACCGCCCTCGGGCTGACCTCCGGCGGCAGCGGCAACTGCCGTACCGGCGGCACCACCTTCTTCCAGCCGGTCACCGAGGCGCTCAGCCGCTACGGCGTCTCCGTCTTCTGACCCGACCACCTCGTGGCTCCCCGGCGGCATCCGCCGGGGAGCCACGTCGCGTCGGGCATCATGGCGACATGGTGCAGGTGGCGGTGTGCGGGCCGGCGACCGCGTCGGACGCCGAGCTGGCGCACGCCCGCCGGGTGGGCGAGCTGCTCGCCGAGCGGGGCGCGACCGTGCTCTGCGGAGGCGGCGGCGGGGTGATGTCCGCCGTCGCCGCCGGCGCCCGTTCCCGCGCCGGCCTGGTCATCGGCGTACGCCCCGACGACGGCACCGCGCCCGGCCCGGCGGCCGACGTGTCGGCCACGGTCGTCACCAACATGGGGCAGGCACGCAACGCGATCCTGGTCTGGAGCGCCGACGCGGTGATCGCGGTCGGCGGCTCCTGGGGGACGCTCTCCGAGGTGGCCCTGGCCATGCGGCGCGGCGGCATCCCGGTGGTGGTGCTCGGCGGCTGGCGGATCCTCGACGCCACCGGCGCCCCCGTCGCCGGCCTGTCGCACGTGTCCACCCCGCAGGAGGCCGTCGCGGCGGCGCTGCCGGGTTGACGTCGCCCCGCCCGGGCTACGCCTGCCGCCCCGCCCGGTACGCCGCCGCGAGCCGCTTCGGTGCCCGGTCCTGCCACGCCTCGACGATGAGCTCGGCCAGCTCGTCGGGGTCGATCCGGTCCAGCCGGACCAGGACCGCGGGGTAGCCGTCGAAGTGCGCGGTGGTGAAGTAGACGACGGGGTCGTCGGCGAGCAGCGCCTCCTTCGCGCCCAGGTCCGGCACCCGCACGCCGAGGACCGGCCCGTCCGGCGCGGCGTCGCCGAGGGCGTCGAGGTCGGCGCGGCGCAGCGGCCGCTCCCAGACGAAGGCCCTGTCGCGGACCTTCCACGCCGGCGCCCCCTGGTAGGACGGGTGCTCGCTCGCCTCCGGCAGAGCCAGCGCGATCCGGCGGACGTCCTCCCACGTGGCCATGCCCCGACCCTACGCCCGCCCCACGACACCCGGCGCCCGCTCGGCCGGCGCGATCGTGGGCCGGGGGCGCAGGCCGGGCAGGAGCGGCAGCAGGGTGACGACGAGGCAGAACGCCGCCATGGCCAGCAGGGCGGCGACGAGGCCGAACGCCGTCGCCGACCAGCCGCCCAGCAGCGCGCCCAGCGGCAGGCCCGCGAACGCCAGCGACCCGGCCAGCCCGATCACCCGGGTCTGCAACTCGGGCGGCACCCGCTCGTAGATCGCCACCCCGAGCAGCGGGTTCACCGCCGCGATCCCGATGCCGGACACGAACGTCACCGCGAGCACACCGCCAGCTCCTCGCTCAGCGCGAGGACCAGCAGCCGCGGGGCGCCGCTGAGCGCCGCACCGACCACGAAGGTCAGGTACCGGGGCAGCCGGGGACCGCACGCCGTGAAGAGCAGGTTGCCCAGCAACGCGCCGGCCGAGAACGCCCCGAGCACCAGGCCCAGCCCGGCGGGGCTGCGCAGCACGTCGGCCACCCAGAGCGGGATGTAGACCGCGATGCTCGCGTTGACCACCATGTTCAGCGCCGAGATGACCAGCAGCATGGTCAGCAGCATCCGGTCGCGGCCCAGGTGGCGGAACCCGCCCGCGAGCGCGCGCAGGTATCCCTCCGGCGCCGCCGGTCCCGCCGGGGCGGCCGGCGGCCGGACCAGCAGGCCGACCAGCAGGGCGCAGGCGGCGAAGCTCGCGGCGTCGATGAGGATCGCCTGCGTCACCCCGAACCACCAGACGAGCAGCCCGCCCAGCCCCGCGCCGAGCAGGGTGACCAGCCGGCCGAGGCCGTCGTAGACGGAGGTCAGCCGGATCAGCCGGACCCCGGCGGCCTCGGCGGCCGGGCGGAACATCACGTGCTTGACCCGGTCGCCGACGCCCCGCAGCGCGCCCACCAGGGCGACCAGGGCGAGCAGCGCGCCGAAGCCGAGCCAGGGGGTGAGGGCCACCGCCACCATCAGCCCGGCGCTGCCGGCGTCGGCCAGGATCGAGGTGCGGCGCAGCCCGATCCGGTCCGCCCAGGGCGTGCCCAGGGCGCTGGAGAGCAGGTAGGGCAGCGTCTCGGCGGCGGCCACCGCGCCCATCTTGGCCGGGCTGCCGGTGGTCTCCAGCACCAGCCAGGGGATGGCCACCACCGAGATCCGGCTGCCGAGGTTGGAGACCAGGTCGGCGGCGACCAGGACGGTCAGCTCCCGCCGGGGGGTCACGCCAGGCTGCCGATCGACGCCTCCGGGTGCTCGACCGACGACGGGTGGTCCGCGGCGTAGCGGGCCCGCAGCGCGCGCTTGTCCACCTTGGCGGAGCGGTTGAGCGGCAGCCGGTCGACGAACTGCACTCCGCCCGGCGCCCAGGTGTCGCTCAGCTCGGCGGTGACCAGGTCGATCAGCTCCCCGGCGGTCACCGTCGCGCCGGGCGCCGGCACGACGTAGGCGTACGGCAGTTCGCCGGCCGCCTCGTCCGGCACGCCGATCACGGCCGCCGCCCGCACCTGCGGGTGCCCGGCCAGGACGTCCTCGATCGGGCGGGAATGGATCGGCCAGCTGCGCCGCCGGGTGAGGATCCGGTCCTGCAACCGGTCGACGAGGTAGAGGTAGCCGTCGGCGTCGAGGTGCCCGACGTCGCGGGTGCGGACCCAGCCGTCGACCAGCGTCTCGGCGGTCAGCTCGGGCTGGCCGTGGTAGCCGGCGAAGCGCAGGTCGGTGTGCACCCACACCTCGCCGTCGGAGCCAGGGGGCAGCACGGTGCCGTCCTCGGCGCGGATCTCGACGCGCACGTCGCCGTACGGCCGGCCGCAGGAGCGCAGCCGCTCCGGGTGCTCCGGGTCGTCGGTCAGCCCCGGCAGGGCGGTGACCACGACGGCCTCGCTGAGGCCGTACACGATGCGCAGCACCGGGCCGAAGCGGGCGATGGCCTGGCGCAGGCGGGCGGGCGCGGCGGGGCCGGCGCCCACGTTGAACATGAACATGGCGGAGAAGTCCGCGCGGACCAGGGCAGGGTGGTCGAGCACCTCGTAGAGCATCGGCGGGGTGACGAAGGTCGAGTTGATCCGCTCCCGGTCGACGGTGTCGATGAACCGGGCCGCGTCCCAGCCGTCGCGCGGGAACAGCACCCCGCCGGTGAAGAGGTTGAACAGCGTGGTGATCTGGCCGCTGGCCAGCCACATCGGCGAGTGCGACAGGTGCCGCAGCGGCGGGTACCCGGCCGCGCGGAAGTCGGCGGCCAGGGCGAGGATCTGGCTGTAGAAGCTCTCCCGGTGGTGCACCAGCTTCGGGGTGCCGGTGGTCCCGCTGGTCTGCAGGAAGGACTCCGGCACCGGCACCTCGGCCGGCAGGTCGAGCCCGGCGGCACGCTCCGCCGCGGCGACGAGGTCCGGGCCCGCGCCGCCCGGGACGTGGTGCGCAGAGCCCCGACCGATCGGGCGTGCGGTTTCGTGGATGCCGGTGTCCGTACCGCCCCGGTCGGCCGCGGTCGCGCTGCCGCGTGGGGTG
>NZ_JBFABB010000122.1:0-19668 GCF_040640035.1 Micromonospora sp. NPDC023633
GGCCGAGCCGCCACCGCCCGGCCGCCCGGCGCCCGGCACCGACCCGGCCGCCGTGCGGGCGTGGTGGGCGGGGCTCACCGCCGCGCAGCGCCGGTGGCTGGTCGCGCACGAGCCGGGGCTGGTCGGGCGTCTCGACGGGGTGCCGGTGGCCGCCCGCGACCAGGCCAACCGGTTGCTGCTCGGGGCGCGGCGGGAGGAGCTGCTGGCCGCGCGGCGACGGCTGCTGGAGCGGGTGCCGCGCGGGCCGGTCGAGCTGGCCGGGCTGTCGCGCGTCGGGAAGTCGCTGGCGGGGCTGGACGCGCTGGCCGCCCGCCTGGCCGGCGACGAGCAGCCCCGGGCCTACCTGCTGGGGCTGGGCACGGCCGGCGAGGGACGGGCGGTGGTGGCGCTGGGCAACCCGGACCGGTCGACCCGGGTGCTGACCTACGTGCCGGGGATGACCGCCGGCCTCCACGACGTGCCCGGCGAGCTGGGCCGGGCGGCCCGGGTGCTGGCCCGCTGCGGCGCGCTCGCCCCCGAGGAGGAGGCCGCCGCGGTGCTCTGGCTGGACTACGACGCCCCCGACTTCCTGCACGAGGCGGCGTGGCCGGGCCAGGCCCGGGACGCCGGCCCGGCGCTGCACCGGTTCCAGGAGGGGCTGCGGGCGACCCACGACGACCCGCCGGGCCGGCAGACCGTGCTGGGGCACAGCTACGGCTCGCTGGTGGTCGGCACGGCCGCCCGCGACCACGGGCTGGCCGCCGACGCGCTGGTCTTCGTCGGCTCGCCCGGGGTGGGGGTCGCGCACGCGGGCGAGCTGGGCCTGCCGCCCGGGCAGGTCTGGGCGAGCACCGCGCCGGACGACGTCATCCGGTGGGCCCGGCCGCCGGACGAGCTGGCCCGCCGGTCCCTGCTGGGCGCGTCGCCGGTCGGCCCGGCGATCGGGACGCTGCTCGGCGCGCCGGAGCGCGAGCTGTGGTTCGGGCAGGACCCGTCCCACCCGGGCTTCGGCGGGCGTACGTTCCCCAGCGGCCGGCACGGGCACACCGGCTACTGGGCGGCCGACAACCCGGCCCTCGACGGGA
Source organism: Micromonospora sp. NPDC023633 (assembly GCF_040640035.1). NCBI lineage: Bacteria > Bacillati > Actinomycetota > Actinomycetes > Micromonosporales > Micromonosporaceae > Micromonospora > Micromonospora sp. NPDC023633. The sequence goes on from NZ_JBFABB010000122.1 coordinate 1,065, forward strand.
TGGCCCGGGTGGTGCTCGGGCGCTGACCCCGGACGCGGCGGGCCCCGCCCACCGACGCGGTGGACGGGGCCCGGCACGGGGCGGTACGGCTACTCGACCGTGACCGACTTGGCCAGGTTGCGGGGCTGGTCCACGTCGTGCCCCCGGGCGGCGGCGATCTCGGCCGCCAGCACCTGCAACGGCACGGTGGTGACCAGCGGCGCGAGCAGCGTCGGCGTACGCGGGACGTAGATCAGGTGGTCGGCGTAGCGGACGACCGCCTCGTCGCCCTCCTCCGCGATCACGATGGTCCGGGCGCCGCGCGCCCGCACCTCCTGGATGTTGGAGACCACCTTGTCGTGCAGCATGCCCCGGCCGACCGGCGAGGGCACGATGCAGATCACCGGGGTGCCCTTGTCGATCAGCGCGATCGGGCCGTGCTTCAGCTCGCCGGCGGCGAAGCCCTCGGCGTGCATGTACGCCAGCTCCTTGAGCTTGAGGGCGCCCTCCAGGGCCACCGGGTAGCCCACGTGCCGGCCGATGAAGAGCACGGTCGGCTCGGCCTTCAGGTCACGGGCCAGCTCGCGGACGGGCTCGATCCGGTCCAGCAGCTCGCGCAGCTTGCCCGGCATCTCCTGGAGCTGGGCGACCACGGCGGCCACCTCGTCGGCGAACTTGATGCCGCGCACCTGGGCCAGGTGCAGGCCGATCAGGTAGCAGGCGACGAGCTGGGTGAGGAACGCCTTGGTGGACGCGACGGCGATCTCCGGCCCGCCGTGGGTGTAGAGGACCGCGTCGGACTCCCGGGGGATGGTGGAGCCGTTGGTGTTGCAGATGGCCAGGACGCGGGCCTTCTGCTCCTTGGCGTGCCGCAGCGCCATCAGGGTGTCCATCGTCTCGCCGGACTGCGAGATCACGACGATCAGCGTGGACCGGTCGAGGACCGGGTCGCGGTAGCGGAACTCGCTGGCGAGTTCCACCTCGCACGGGATCCGGGTCCAGTGCTCGATCGCGTACTTGGCGACCAGGCCGGAGTGGTAGGCGGTGCCGCAGGCGACGATGAAGATCTTGTCGACGTCGCGCAGGTCCTGGTCGCTGAGGCGGACCTCGTCGAGCATGATCTCGCCGGAGTCGGTGAGCCGGCCGAGCAGCGTGTCCGCGATGGCCTGCGGCTGCTCCTCGATCTCCTTGAGCATGAACCAGTCGTAGCCGCCCTTCTCGGCGGCGGAGGAGTCCCAGTCGATGTGGAAGTCCTTGCCGCTGGCGGGCTGGCCGGCGAAGTCGGTGATCTCGATGGTGTCGCCGGTGATGAGGACGATCTGGTCCTGGCCCAGCTCCACCGCCTCCCGGGTGTGCTCGATGAACGCGGCCACGTCGCTGGCGAGGTAGTTCTCCCCCTCGCCCCGACCGACCACCAGCGGCGAGTTGCGCCGGGCACCGACCACCGCGCCGGGCACCGCGGCGTCGACGGCGAGCAGCGTGAACGCGCCCTCCAGCCGCTGGCAGACCACCCGCATGCCGGCGGCGAGCAGCTGCGGCCCGTCGGGGTGGCCGGCGGCGCGCAGGTCGGCCAGCGCGGCGGAGAGCAGGTGCGCCGCGCACTCGGTGTCGGTGTCGCTGGTGAACTGGACGCCGTCGGCCTCCAGTTCGGCGCGCAGCTTCGCGAAGTTCTCGATGATGCCGTTGTGGATCACGGCGACGCGGCCGTCGGGGGCCAGGTGCGGGTGGGCGTTGCGGTCGGTCGGACCGCCGTGGGTGGCCCAGCGGGTGTGCCCGATGCCGGTGGTGCCGTCCCCGATGCCGATCGGGCTGGCCGCGCAGGACGTGGGATCCTCGGCGGCCCGCTCGGAGAGCACCTTCTCCAGGTTGGCCAGCTTGCCGGCCTTCTTCTCGGTCAACAGCTGGCCGTCGCAGACGATGGCGACGCCGGCCGAGTCGTAGCCGCGGTACTCCAGCCGCCGCAGTCCGTCGAGCACGATGCCGAGCGCCGGGCGCGCGCCGGCGTAACCCACGATTCCACACATGTCCCGCAGCCTAACCTAGTTCCACTCATCGCGCGTGCGCGAAAGCCGGGTAAACGATCACCCAACTTGAGCGATCGGAGGGGAAGCGACACCCTTCGTGACATAGCTCCGCCGGGCGAAGAGGACGCCGGCGACGGTTCCGGGCGCTCGGCGGCGGCCTCGGCAGGGGTTGAAGCCGCGCCGGGAGTCCGTAGGCTGGCGGACGTGACGACCACCGCCGACGTCGACCCGCTGGTGGCCCGGATGCGCCCGTTCGGGACGACCATCTTCGCCGAGATGTCCGCCCTCGCCGTGCGCACCGGCGCGGTCAACCTCGGCCAGGGCTTCCCCGACACCGACGGCCCCCCGGAGATGCTCGCCGCCGCGGCGGAGGCGCTGCGCACCGGGCAGAACCAGTACCCGCCGGGTCCGGGCGTCCCGGCGCTGCGCGCGGCGGTGGCCGCGCACCAGCGCCGGTTCTGGGGACTGGAGTACGACCCGGACGGCGAGATCGTGGTGACGGCGGGCGCCACCGAGGCGATCGCCGCGGCCGTCCTCGGGCTCTGCGAGCCGGGCGACGAGGTGGTCTGCTTCGAGCCGTACTACGACTCGTACGCCGCCTCGATCGCGCTGGCCGGCGCGGTCCGGCGCCCGGTCACGCTGCGGCCCGCCGCCGACGGCCGGTACGCCTTCGACCCGGCCGCCCTGCGCGCCGCGTTCGGCCCGCGCACCCGGCTGGTGCTGCTGAACTCGCCGCACAACCCGACCGGCAAGGTGTTCACCCCCGACGAGCTGGCCCTGGTCGCCGAACTGTGCCAGGAGCACGGCGCGTACGCGGTGACCGACGAGGTGTACGAGCACCTGGTCTTCACCGACGCGTCCGCTCCGCACGTGCCGCTGGCCACGCTGCCCGGCATGCGCGAGCGGACGCTGCGCATCTCCTCGGCCGGCAAGACGTTCTCCTGCACGGGCTGGAAGGTCGGCTGGGTGAGCGGGCCGGCGGCACTGGTCTCGGCGGTGCTGCGGGTGAAGCAGTTCCTCACCTTCGTCAACGCCGCGCCGTTGCAGCCGGCGGTCGCGGCGGCGCTGGCCCTGCCGGACGACTACTTCACCGGCTTCCGGGACGGCATGCAGGCCCGCCGGGACCAGCTCGTCGGCGGGCTGACCGACGCCGGGTTCGAGGTGCTCCCACCGGAGGGGACGTACTTCGTCACCGCCGACGTCACCGCGCTTGGCGGGCGGGACGGGGTGGAGTTCTGCCGCTCCCTGCCCGAGCGGTGCGGGGTGGTCGGCGTCCCGACGCAGGTCTTCTACGACGACCCGGAGGCCGGCCGGCGCCTCATCCGCTTCGCCTTCTGCAAGCGCCCGGAGGTGCTGACCGAGGCGGTCAGCCGGCTGCGCCGGCTGACGGACGCGCGGTGACCGGCGCGTACGCCTGACCGTCAGCCGGCCGCCCGGGCCGGGCCGGTCCCCCGCTCCGCCGGCGCCCCCTCGGAGCGGGGCGCCCGGAGCCGGGCGAGCACCGCGCCGCCGTCGGCGAGCAGCACCCCCTCCGCGTCGTCGACGAAGGCCAGGTCGGCCTCGACGTGCCGACTCGCCGCCGAGAGCAGCAGGCCGACCACCGGGTCGCCGGCCCGGCGGCGCAGCCCGTCGAGGTTGCGCAGCTCCCGCATCAGGTGGGCGCGCTGGTTGCCGAGCACCGTCCGCACGGTGGCCGGCTCGCCGGAGCGGGCCGCGGCGGTCACCTTGAGGAAGAAGTCGTCCCGGAACCCGCCGCTGCGCGGGCTGGGCTCGGCGAGCCAGCGGTCCAGCTCGGCCCGGCCGTCCGGGGTGATCTCGTAGACGACCCGGTCGGGCTTGACCGGCTGGGGATGCCGTTCGGCGACCACCAGGCCGTCCCGGGAGAGCCGGTCGAGGATCTGGTAGAGGTGCCCGATGTTGAGCGGTCCCCACTGCGGGCCCACCGCCTCCTCGAAGGCGCCCTTCAGCTCGTATCCGTAGCTGGGGCCGCCGGCCAGCAGGGCCAGGACCGCGTGCTGTATCGCCACCGTCTACTCCGATCCGGCCCGGGCTCGCGCCGACGGGGCCTTGCATTGTCACAATGTATCGCGCACAGTGTGCTCAGCACACGGGGAGGCGCGACATGCTCAACATCATCTGGAAGCAGCTTCGCGGCCGTGCGGGACGGTCGGTGGCGCTGCTGCTCGGCGTGCTGGTGGCGACCACCGGCTTCGTCGTCCTGACCGGCGCCACCACCACCTCCCGGCTCGACGTCACCGGTTCCGTCGAGCGGCACACCGACGCCGCCTACGACATCCTGGTCCGCCCGAAGGGCGCGCGCACCCCGCTGGAGGCCGAACGGCGGCTGGTCCAGCCCAACTACCTCTCCGGCCTCTTCGGCGGCATCACCACCGCGCAGTACGAGCAGGTGAAGGCGCTCACCGGGGTGGACGTCGCCGCCCCCATCGCCATGCTCGGCTACTCGACCGCCCCCGTCGCCACCGCGATGGACCTGACCGACGCCGTCGACCGCTCGCTCGACCGGCAGGTCATCCGGATCGACCCGCGCTTCGTCGCCGAGCGCGGCCTCTCCACCGCCCCGGGCCGCGCCCGGTACCTGTACGTCACCAAGCACCCGATCATCCACGCCAGCAACGACGGGGTCTCCAGCGCCGACGCCACCCCCTACACCGACGGCCGGAGCTACCCCTGGGACGACAAGTGTGGTCCCTCCCCCCGCGAGGTCCTGCCCGACGGCCGCACCCACTCGATCTGCGACCGGCGGCACTACATGGGCAGTCTGGGCGCCTACTCGGAGCGGGAGGACTGGACGGTGATGGCTGTGCGGCTGCTGCCCGACGGCCGGTTCGAGGCCCACGTCAACGTCCTCGCGGACGGGGAGGGTCACGGGCCGGGTTACGTGACCACCTCGGATCGGCTCCGGATCAAGTACAACCTGACCGTGCCCTTCCTGCTGGCCGCGGTGGACCCGGCCGCCGAGGACCGACTCGTCGGCCTGGCCGGGACGGTGGTCGAGGGGCGGGCGCTCCGTCCCGACGACTCGGTCATCGAGGGACGCGGGGGAGGCCACTTCACCGTCCCGGTCCTCACGACCAGCCGTCCCTTCCTCGACGAGGAGCTGCGCGTCGACGCCACGCGGCTGCCCGCCGCACGCCCGGGCGGCGTGCCGTTGGCCGATCTGGAGCGGGAGCTGCGGCGGGGGCCGGCGATCCCCGCCGGGGACGCCAGCGCCGACGTCGTCTCCGGCTGGCGTTCCCGGTTGGCCGAGGGCCTCTCCCCGACCGGCTGCTGCTTCGGCCAGCTCCAGGACATCGTGCAGGCCGGGCCCGCGGAGTACGACCGGCTCCCCGACGGCACCCTACGGGTCCGTCCGCTCCCGCCGGCCGCCCCCGAGCTCTACGGTGGGCACCAGGACTTCAACCCGTACCCGCGTCCCTGGCTGACGGAGGACGTCGGTGCCCGCCCGCTGCGCGAGCTGCCGCTGAAGAAGTCGACCCCCAAGAAACCCCTCTGGCGCGACTGGCGGGCGGTGGGGGTCTTCGACCCGGAGAAGCTGACCGGGTTCAGCGACCTGGGCAAGGTCCCGCTGGAGACGTACGAGCCGCCGCGGGCCGCCGGCGCCGACGCCGCCAGCCGGGACGCGCTGGGCGGGCAGTCGCTGGAGCCGAGCGGCAATCCCGCCGGCTACCTCGCCGCCCCGCCGCTGCTGCTGACCACCCTGACCAGCGTGCCGGAGTTGCTGGCGGGCGGCGGCAGTCCGCAGACGAGGGCCCCGATCAGCGCCATCCGGGTCCGGGTCGCCGACGTGGGCGGCTACAGCGAGCACGCCGCCGAACAGGTCCGGCTGGTCGCCGAGCGGATCGCCCAGGTCACCGGGCTCGACGTCGACATCACGCTCGGCTCGTCCCCGGCTCCGCAGGCCGTGGAGCTGCCCGCCGGGTCGTTCGGCCGGCCGGTGCTGCGGCTGACCGAGAACTGGTCGGCGCTCGGGGTCGCCTCGGTGATCACGAAGGCGGTGGACCGGAAGAGCGTCGTGCTCTTCGTGCTGGTGCTGGTGGTCTGCGCGCTCTTCCTCGGCAACGCGGTCGCCGCCGCCGTCCGGGACCGCCGCTCCGAGCTGGCGGTGCTCGCCTGCCTGGGCTGGCCGGCCCGGCGGCTCGGCGCGTTGATCCTCGGCGAGGTCGCCGTCCTCGGGCTGGCCGCCGGGTTGCTCGCGCTGGCGCTGGCGGTCCCGCTCGGGGCCGCGCTCGGCATCGACGTCGGATGGCGGCGGGCGCTGCTGGCCGTACCGGTGGCCCTGCTGCTGGCGCTGGTCGCGGGCCTGACGCCGGCCCTGCGGGCCGCGCGCGCCCACCCGGCCGCCGCGCTGCGCCCGGCGGTGGCCACGGCCCGCTGGGTACGCCGGCCGCGCACCCTGGCCGGCCTGGCCCTGGCCAACCTGGCCCGCACGCCCGGCCGCACCCTGCTCGGGGCCGGTGCGCTGGCCATCGGGGTGGCCGCGCTGACCCTGGTCGCCGCCGCCGGGTACGCGTTCCGCGGTGCCATCGTCGGCAGCCTGCTCGGCGACACGGTGTCGCTGAGCGTGCGCGGCGCGGACACCATGGCCGCCGTCGCGACGGTGCTGCTCGGTGCCGCCGCGGTCGCCGACGTGCTCTACCTGAACATCCGGGACCGGGCCGCCGAGCTGGCCACCCTGCGCGCGGTCGGCTGGAGCGACGGCGCGCTGGGCCGCCTCATCGGGTACGAGGGGCTGGCCCTCGGACTGCTCGGCGCGGTCACCGGCGCCAGCCTCGGGCTGGCCGGGGCGGCCTGGCTGGTCGGCGCCCTGCCCGGCACGTTGGTCACGGTCGCCGCGCTGGTGGCGGTGGCCGGTGTCCTGGTCACCTCGATGGCCGCCCTGGTCCCGGCCGCGCTGCTGCGCCGGCTGCCGACCGCACGACTGCTCGCGGAGGAGTGACGATGGAGACGACGACGGTGGGCAGCACGGTCCGGGTCGCCGGGCTGGTCCGACGGTTCGGGGCCGGCCCGCAGCAGGTGACCGCGGCCGACGACGTGTCCATGGAGATTCCGCCCGGGGCGGTGGTGGCACTGACCGGGGCCAGCGGCTCCGGCAAGTCGACGCTGCTGCACATGATCGGCGCGATCGAGCAGGTCGACGCCGGCACCATCACGGTGGACGACCTGGAGATCACCGGGCTCGGCCGCTCCGCCCTGACCCGGTACCGGCAGCGGGTGGGCTTCGTCTTCCAGCGCTACCACCTGCTGCCCGCGCTGACCGTGCTGGACAACGTGATCGCGCCGATGCTGCCGCGCCGGGGGCGGGCCGACCACGCCGCCCGGGCCCGGGAGCTGCTCGACGCGGTGGGCCTGGCCGGGCGGGAGCGGGCCCTGCCGTCCCAGCTCTCCGGCGGTCAGCAGCAGCGGGTCGCGATCGCCCGGGCGCTGATGGGCTCCCCCGGGTTGCTGCTCGCCGACGAGCCGACCGGCAACCTCGACTCGGCCACCGGCGGGCAGATCCTCGACCTGCTGCTGGACCTGCGCGACCGGCACGGCATGACGATCCTGCTCGCCACCCACGAGCGGGCGATAGCGGCCCGGTGCGACCGGCTGATCCGCCTCGGCGACGGACGGATCGTCGAGGACGTGGACCTCACCGACGGCGAGGACCCGGCGGCCACCTTCCAGCGCGCCGCCGGCCTGCGCCTGTAGGGGCGCTTTTGGACGCCTCGGACGGGGGCGAGGCCGGCCCCTCCTCGGCGCACATCCACGCCGGATCGCCGCCGAGGTCTCCGACCGCGGCTGCCCGGCTGAGAAAAGTCGTCGGCCCGGGCCCGCCGGTGACGGGTCCGGGCCGACGAGGAAGGTCAGGCGGTCGGGCTGGCGGTGCGGACCTGCTCGGCGATGCGCTCGGCGACGCTGCGGGCGGTCTGCTCGGTGGCGGCCTCGACCATCACCCGGACCAGGGGCTCGGTGCCGGACGGGCGGAGCAGCACCCGGCCGGTCTCCCCCAGCTCCGCCTCGGCCCGCTCGACCTCGGCCCGGACGGCGGGCGCGGCCGCGCCGACCGTGCGGTCGCCGACGGGGACGTTGATCAGCACCTGCGGCAGCCTGGTCACCACGGCGGCCAGCTCCGCGAGGGACTTCCCGGTGGCGGCGATCCGGGACATCAGGTGCAGCCCGGTCAGCACGCCGTCGCCGGTGGTGGCGTACGCGGGCATCACGATGTGCCCGCTCTGCTCGCCGCCGAGGGCCAGCCCGGACGCGCGCAGCTCCTCCAGCACGTACCGGTCGCCGACCTTGGTCTCCAGGAGCCGGATGCCCTGCGCGGACATGGCCAGCCGCAGGCCGAGGTTGCTCATCACGGTGGCGACCAGGGTGTCGTCGGTGAGGGTGCCGGCGTCCCGCATGGCGAGCGCGAGGATGGCCATCACCTGGTCGCCGTCGACCTCGTCGCCGTCGGCGGTCACCGCGACGCAGCGGTCGGCGTCGCCGTCGTGGGCGATGCCCAGGTGCGCGCCGTGCTCGACCACGGCGGCCCGCAGGGCCTCGATGTGGTTGGAGCCGCACTCGTCGTTGATGTTGAGGCCGTCCGGCTCGGCGTAGATGGCGACGACCTCGGCCCCGGCCTCCCGGTACGCCACCGGCGCCACCTCGGCCGCCGCGCCGTTGGCGCAGTCGACCACGACCTTGAGCCCGTCGAGGCGGTGCGGCACGGTGCCGATCAGGTGCTGCACGTAGTGGTCGGCGCCGTCGAGCAGGTCGTGCACCCGGCCGACGCCGGCGCCGATCGGCCGCTTCCAGGCGGTGGTGGCGTTCGCCTCGACGGCCGCCTCGATCTGCATCTCGATCTCGTCCGGCAGCTTGTGCCCGCCGGCGGCGAAGAGCTTGATCCCGTTGTCGGGCATCGGGTTGTGCGAGGCGGAGAGCATCACGCCGAGGTCGGCCTTGGCCTCGGCGGTGAGGAACGCCACGGCCGGGGTGGGCAGCACGCCCACCCGGACCACGTTGGCGCCGGCGCTGGTGAGCCCGGCGACCACCGCGGCCTCCAGCATCTCGCCGCTGGCCCGGGTGTCCCGCCCGACCACGGCCAGCGGGGGATGGCTCCGGTCCGACTCGGCGAGTGTGTGCGCGGCGGCCACCGCCACCGCCAGCGCCAACTCAGGCGTGAGATCCGCGTTCGCCCGCCCGCGTACGCCGTCCGTGCCGAACAACCGGCCCATACCCGCCAACCTCCGATGAAACGGTCCAGGAAAGGCGAACGGCCGGGCCACCTCCCGTCGAGGGGAGGTGAACCCGGCCGTCCGTCAGAAGTACAACGTGCAGCTGTTGATCAGCGCTTCGAGTACTGGGGAGCCTTACGGGCCTTCTTGAGGCCGTACTTCTTGCTTTCCTTGACCCGGGCGTCCCGGGTGAGGAAGCCGGCCTTCTTCAGCGCCGGACGGTCGTCCGGCTCGCTGACGATCAGGGCCCGGGCGATGGCCAGCCGGAGCGCGCCGGCCTGACCGGTGGTGCCGCCGCCACGCAGGTTGGCGATGACGTCGAAGGCCTCCGGCTTCTCGGCGGTGACCAGCGGATCCTTGATCAGCTGCTGGTGCACCTTGCTCGGGAAGTAGGCCTCGAGGTCACGGCCGTTGCACGTGATCTTGCCGCTGCCGGGGACGATGCGCACCCGGACGATGGCCTCCTTGCGCCGACCCACGGTCTGGATCGGGCGGTCACCACGCGGCGCGCGGGCGACGGGCGCCGGCGCCTCGGTGGCCTCCTCGGGGGCAACCTCGGTCTCGGTGATGTCGGTCATGCTGTTTCCTTCGCCCGCGCTCACTGCGCGATCTGCTTGATCTCGAACGGCACCGGCTGCTGCGCGCCGTGCGGGTGCTCGGCACCGGCGTAGACCTTCAGCTTCTTGATGAGCTGACGGCCGAGCTTGTTGTGCGGGAGCATGCCCTTGACGGCCAGCTCGATGGCCCGCTCGGGACGCTTGGTCAGCAGCTCGTCGTAGCCGACCTGCTTCAGACCACCCGGGTAGCCGGAGTGGCGGTAGGCGATCTTGGTCTGGCGCTTGTTGCCGGTCAGCGCGACCTTGCCCGCGTTCACGATGACGACGAAGTCGCCCGTGTCGACGTGCGGCGCGAAAGTCGGCTTGTGCTTGCCGCGCAGCAGCGTGGCGGCGTGGGTGGCCAGGCGGCCCAGCACGACATCAGAGGCGTCGATGACGTGCCACTGACGCTCGATCTCACCCGGCTTCGGGCTGTACGTACGCACAGGTATACCTTGTCTCGTCGTCGGTCTGGGGTCGCGCGCCGAGGTTACCGGGCGCGCACGAACGACCAAGCGTACCTCAGGCGGCACGCCTCTGGATGTCGTACAACAGCAGGCAACGATACCCGCCGCCCCGTCGGCAGGTCAAAACGGGGTACCGCCTCCACCTGGCCCCCGAGGATACATGGCGGGGCTCACACCCCGGTCAGCCGGCGCGGGCCCGGCCGCAGGTAGACCAGCCAGGTCACCCCGAAACAGACCGCGTACGCGGCGATGAAGGCGACGTACGCCGCGTCCGCGCTGCCCCCGGTCAGGAACGACTGCCGGAAGGCGATGTTCACCAGCACCCCGCCGGAGGCCCCGACCGCACCGGCGATGCCGATCAGCGAGCCGGTCATCCGCCCGGCCCAGCGCTGCGCCGCGGCCGCCTCCCGCCGACCGGCGTCCACCTCGGCCGTCGCCCGCGCCCGGAAGATCGCCGGGATCATCTTGTACGTCGAGCCGTTGCCGATCCCGGAGAAGACGAAGAGCGACAGGAAGCCGAGCAGGTAGAGCCCGAACGACCGCTCCCGGGCGGCGAAGAGCACCAGCGAGGCGCCGGCCGCCATCGCGACGAAGTTCCAGAAGGTCACCCGGGCCCCGCCGAGGCGGTCGGCGAGGTGCCCGCCGACCGGCCGGACCAGCGAGCCGGTCAGCGGGCCGAGGAAGGTGAGCCAGGCGGCGTCGACCGGGGTCGGGAAGCGCTCGGCGAACTGGAGCTGGAGCACCTGGCCGAAGGCGAAGCCGAAGCCGATGAAGGAGCCGAAGGTGCCGATGTAGAGCAGCGACATGACCCAGGTGTGCGGATCGCGGGCGGCCTCGCGCAGCGCGCCGGGCTCGTTGCGCGCCCCGGGGATGTTGTCCAGCCCGCGCGCCGCGGCGAACGCGGCCAGCACGATCAGCGGCAGGTAGACGGCCGGCACCAGGCGGGGGTACGCGGCGCCCGCGGTCGCCAGCACCGCCAGGCCGACCAGTTGCACCGCCGGCACGCCGAGGTTTCCGCCACCGGCGTTGAGCCCGAGCGCCCGCCCCTTGAGCCGAGACGGGTAGAAGAGGTTGATGTTCGCCATCGAGGAGGCGAAGTTGCCCCCGCCGACGCCGGTCAGGCAGGCCAGCACCATCAGGGTCGAATAGGAGACGCCGGGCTCCAGCAGCACCGTCATCGGCACGGCCGGCACGAGCAGCAGCAGCGCGCTCACGATCGTCCAGGTTCGTCCGCCGAAGCGGGCCACGGCCAGCGTGTAGGGCAGTCGCAGCGCCGCCCCGAGGGCGGCCGGCACGGCGGTGAGCAGGAACTTCCCCGCCGGGTCGATGCCGTACTCCGGGCCGAGGAAGAGCACCATCACCGACCAGAGGCTCCACACGGAGAAGCCCACGTGCTCGGCGAGGATCGAGACCCAGAGGTTGCGGCGGGCGACCGGCGCCCCCGTCGTACGCCAGAACTCGGGGTCCTCGGGCCGCCAGTCGTCGATGCGGTGCCGGCGGGCGGCGGCCGGCGGGGCGGCCTCGGGCGGGGGTGTGGTGGGGGCCAGTGTGCTCACGGCGACTCCTCCTCGTCGGTGCGACCTGGAGGAACGCTAGGAACCGGGGGTTACCCGACCGTGCCCGCCGCGGGTCGGGCCGGAAACGGAGACCGCACCGCGGGCGGATGTCACCGGTGAGATGTCAGAGCTGTTGCAGGATGCGCAGCGCCCGGCCGACCCGGAGCATGGTCTCGGTGTCGGCGACGTCCACGCACTCGGTGAACCACTTCTTCATCGGCGAGGAGATCCGGTCGGGCATCACCACGTGGACGCCCATCGGCACCGCCAGGGGCGAGTCGCGCAGCAGCGCCTCCTCGACCACCTCGGCCACGATCACGATCGGCACGTCGGTGGAGTTGTAGACGTCGGAGCTGATCACCAGCCCGAGCCGTTCCCGGGCGCCGTCGATGCGCCAGACCTCGCCCCTACGCAGCACGCGGGCGTCCGCCGAAGAGCACGTCGTCGACCATGCCCACCTCCCGGGCGTCCGCGAGGGCGGCGGCTTCGAGGTCGAGCCCGGCGCGGCCGACGGCGGCGGCGTGCGCGGTGAAGACCTCGCGCAGCGCCTTCTCCCGGGCCGCCTGGTCCATCCACGCCGACAGGGAGAGCCCTTCGCGTTTGGCGAACCGCCGGGCCTCCTCGATCGTCTCGTCCGAGAACGACAGGGTCACCTTGGCAGTCATGCCACGCAGACTACCCATCGGTATGACCGCCAGTCATCCCGCTTGCCGCCGGTCGGCGAACCAGACAAATCAACCAGCCAGCCCTCGCGGAATGTGGTCGACACGCGCCAGCATCACCCCGCGCCCGCCCGGTCCCCTGTCGGCGCGGCCGCCCGGTCGTCGGCCGCCTCGTCACCGCGTACGGCGAGGGCGCCGACCAGCCTTGGGCGGGCGCTGTCGAGCTGCCCCATCTGTGCGACCAGCGGAGCCGGTCCCCATCCACGGGGGCAGCTCGACAGTCCCGCGCCCGGGCACCGCCCCACCTACAGGGGCAGCTCGACAGTCCCGCACATCCACATGCCCGGTCCCCGAGGCCGCCCGGTCAGCCGGCCGCCTCGGCGTCGGGCCCGCGTCGGCCGCCGAACACGGCAAACCGCCACTGCTTGAAGAAGCAGTCGACGTCGACCAGACCCGCCTCGGCCAGCCAACGGCACTGCGCGGCGACCGGCGCCGGCCGGTCGTACGCCATCCGGCCCTCGGCGGCGGCGACCTCGTCGGCGTCGGAGCCCAGCGCGGCCACCTGCGCCAGCCACACCTCGTGGTAGCGCCGGTCCAGCGCCGGGGCGGGGCCGGCGACCTGCTCGGCGTTGACGAAGACGCCGCCGGGCGCCAGCGCCGCGGACACCCGCCGGTAGAGCTCGCGCTTGCCGGCGTCGTCGAGGTGGTGCACGGCCAGCGCGCTGACCACCGCGTCGTAGCTGCCGGCCGGCAGCGGGTCGGCCAGGTCGGCCAGGACCGTCCGGTGCGCCACCCCGCGGGCGCGCAGGTGGTCGGCGGCGACGGCGAGCATGGCCGGCGCGGCGTCGACCAGGGTCAGCCGGACCCCCGGCACCGCCGCGGCGAGCAGCAGCGACAGCAGCCCGGTGCCCGCGCCGAGGTCCAGCACCTCGGGGGTACGCCCCGCGGCGAGCGCGGTCCGCAGCGGCGGCGCGGCCACCTCGACGGCGGTGCCGTAGAAGGCGTCGAAGCAGGGCACCAGGCGCCGGCGGGCCTCGTCGTAGCTGCCGGCCACCGCGTCGAAGACCTCGGCCACGTCCATCCGTGCCTCCCAAATATCAGGACAGTTTTCCCATATTGTAAACGCCGCGAGTCGGCCCGGTGCCCCCGTGCGGTGTGAGCGGCTCTTGACAGGACCGAAACAAACGGGACCCGGACCGGAAACCGCCCCCCGGCACGCTTTGCCGGCATGACAGACGGTGCACACGCGGCGACCGGAGCGGGGCCGACGCCCCGGGAGGTGGCGACGCACTGCCCGTACTGCGCCCTCCAGTGCGGGATGACGCTGCGCGAGGAGCCCGCCCGGGTGACGGTGCTCTCCCGGCAGTTCCCCACCAACCGGGGCGGCCTCTGCCAGAAGGGCTGGACCGCCGCCGAACTGCTCGACCACCCCGAGCGGCTGACCACACCGCTGCTGCGGGACCCGGTCGGCGGCGAGCTGCGCCCGGCGAGCTGGGACGCCGCCCTCGACCGGATCGTCACCGGCCTGCGCACCGTCCAGTCAGGACACGGGCGGGACGCGGTGGCCGTCTTCGGCGGTGGCGGGCTCACCAACGAGAAGGCGTACGCGCTGGGGAAGTTCGCCCGGGTGGCGCTGCGCACGAGGCACATCGACTACAACGGACGGTTCTGCATGTCCTCGGCGGCGGCGGCCGGGACGCGCGCCTTCGGCATCGACCGGGGCCTGCCGTTCCCGCTGGCCGACCTGGGCCGGGCCGACACGCTGCTGCTGGTCGGCGCGAACCCGGCGGAGACCATGCCCCCGCTGGTGCGCTGGCTGACCGAGCAGCGCGAGCGCGGCGGCAGGCTGATCGTGGTCGACCCCCGGGTCACCGCCACCGCCCGCCAGGCCGACCTGCACCTGCAACCCCTGCCCGGCACCGACCTGGCGGTGGCGAACGCGCTGCTGCACGTCGCGCTCACCGAGGGCTGGGTCGATCGGGAATACGTGGCCGACCGCACCACCGGGTTCGAGGCGGTCCGCCGCGCCGTCGCCGGCTGGTGGCCGGCCCGCGCCGAGGCGCTCTCCGGGGTGCCGGTGGCCGACCTGGAGGCGACCGCCCGGGCCCTCGGCACCGCCGAGCGCGTGATCATCCTGACCGCGCGCGGCGCCGAGCAGCACGCCAAGGGCGTCGACACGGTCACCGGCTTCGTCAACCTGGCGCTCGCCCTCGGGCTGCCCGGCCGCCCCGGCTCCGGCTACGGCTGCCTCACCGGGCAGGGCAACGGGCAGGGCGGGCGGGAGCACGGGCAGAAGGCCGACCAGCTCCCCGGCTACCGGAAGATCGACGACCCGGCCGCCCGGGAGCACGTCGCCGGGGTCTGGGGGGTGCCGGCCGAGGAGCTGCCCGGGCCGGGCGTGCCGGCGTACCAGCTGCTGGACTCGCTGGGCACGCCCGCCGGGCCGAAGGCGCTGCTGGTCTTCGGCTCCAACCCGGTGGTCTCCGCGCCCCGCGCCGCCCGGATCGAGCGCCGGCTGCGCGACCTCGACCTGCTCGTGGTCGCCGACTTCCTGCTCTCCGAGACGGCCGCCCTCGCCGACGTGGTGCTGCCCACCGCCCAGTGGGCCGAGGAGGACGGCACGATGACCAACCTGGAGGGCCGGGTGCTGCGCCGCCGCGCGCTGCGCCCACCGCCTGCCGGCGTCCGTACCGACCTGGAGATCCTCGCCGGTCTGGCGGACCGGCTGGCCGCCGCCGACCGGTCCGGCGCCGCTGCCCCGGCGGGCCGGTTCCCCACCGACCCGCGGGTCGTCTTCGCCGAGCTGCGGCGGGCCTCGGCTGGCGGGACCGCCGACTACGCCGGGGTGAGCTGGGCGCGGATCGACGAGCGCGACGGGGTGTTCTGGCCCTGCCCGGCCGAGGACGGCCCGGACACCCCCCGGCTCTTCGCCGACCGCTTCGCCACCCCCGACGGGCGGGCCCGGTTCCGCGCCGTGGAGCACCGGCCGGCGGCGGAGGAGGTGTGCGCCGAGTACCCGCTGCACTTCACCACCGGCCGGGTGCTCGCGCAGTACCAGTCGGGCACCCAGACCCGCCGCGTCGCCGCGCTGCGCCGGGCCGCCCCGGACGCGTTCGTCGAGCTGCACCCCGACCTGGCCGGGCGGCTCGGCATCGGCGACGGCGAGCCGGTGCGGGTGGTCTCCCGCCGTGGTGAGCTGCGCGCGCCCGCCCGGCTCAGCACCGCCATCCGGCCGGACACCGTCTTCGCGCCGTTCCACTGGGGCGGCGCCGCGCGGGCCAACTCGGTCACCAACGACGCCGTCGACCCGGTCTCCGGGATGCCGGAGTTCAAGATCTGCGCCGTCCGGCTGGAGAGGGTGGACCGGCCATGACCGAGCGAATCGTGATCATCGGCAACGGGATGGCCGGCTCCCGGCTGGCCGGCGAGCTGCACGCCCGGGGCGGGGACCGGAAGGTCACCGTGCTCGGCGCGGAGCCGCACCGGGCGTACAACCGGATCATGCTCTCCACCCTGCTGGCGGGCAGGATCGGCGAGCCGGACGTGGAGCTGGCCGAGGCCGCCGGGCAGGGCGTCGACCTGCGTACCGGGGTGACGGTCACCGCCATCGACCGGGCCGCCCGGACGGTCCACACCGACGACGGCGACCGCGTCGCGTACGACCACCTGGTGCTCGCCACCGGCAGCCGGGCCGTGGTGCCCCCGCTGCCCGGGTTGGACGGGTCCGAACTGCCGGCGCGGGTGGTGCCCTTCCGCACCCTGGACGACTGCCGGCGGATCCTCGCCGTGGCCGACGGCGCGCGCAGCGCCCTGGTGCTCGGCGGCGGGCTGCTCGGGCTGGAGGCGGCCCGCGCGCTCGCCGCCCGGGGCCTCGACGTCGGGGTGGTGCACCCGGTGCCGTACCTGATGGAACGGCAGCTCGACCCGGCCGGCGCGGCCGTGCTGGCCGGCACGCTCGCCGGCCTCGGGGTGACCACCCACCTGGCCGTCGCGGCCACCGGGGTGGTCGCGGACGTCGACGGGGTACGCCTCGACCTGGCCGACGGCCGCTCGCTCACCGCCGACCTGCTGGTCCTCTCCTGCGGGGTACGCCCCGACACCGCCCTCGCCCGCGCGGCCGGGCTGCCCGTGGAGCGGGGCGTGCTGGTCGACGACCGGCTGCGCACCGGCGACCCGCGGATCTCGGCGATCGGCGACTGCGCCCAGCACGACGGCGCGCTCACCGGCCTGGTCGCCCCGGCCTGGGCGCAGGCCCGGGTGGTGGCGCAGGTGCTCACCGGCGAGGACGCCGGGGCCCGCTACCGGGCCCGGCCCGCGGTGACCCGGCTCAAGGCGGCCGGCATCGACCTCGCCGCCATGGGCGACCCGGGCGACGGCGGCACCGGCGAGGAGCTGACCTTCGCCGACCCGGCCCGGGGCACGTACGCCCGGCTGCGCATCCGCGACGAGCGGCTGACCGCCGCGATCCTGCTCGGCGACAACCCGGCGGTCGGCACGGTCATCCAGCTCTTCGACCGGGGCCAGCCGGTGCCGGCCGACCGGCGCTCCCTGCTGCTCGGCCGGGCGTTCGGCGCGACGGCGGGCGCGCAGGCCGCGACCCCGGCGCTGATGCCGGACGCGGCGACCGTCTGCCAGTGCAACGACGTCAGCAAGGGAGCGCTGGTGGGCTGCTGGCGTTCCGGGGCCCGGACGGTCGACGCCGTGGTCGCCGCGACCCGCGCCGGCACGGGATGCGGCGGCTGCCGGGACGCGGTCGCCGGCATCGTCGGCTGGCTGTCCGAAGTGGATTCAGTGGAGGTGCGGTCATGAGCGAGCGAAGCGAGCGAATCGGCAGGCTCGGTGCGACGGTGCCTCATGACGGCACGCAGCGAAGCGGAGTGCCGTCATGAGCGAGCGAAGCGGCAGGCTGGTCGTCGTCGGCAACGGCATGGTCGGGCAGCGCTTCGTCGACGCGCTGCGGGCCCGCGACCCCGAGGGGCGGTGGCGGGTCACCGTGCTCGCCGAGGAGACCCGCCCGGCGTACGACCGGGTGCGGCTCTCGGCGTTCTTCGACGGGGTCGGCACCGAGGAGCTGAACCTGCACACCCCCGACGACGGGGTGGAGCTGCGCCTCGGCGAGCCGGCCACCGGGATCGACCGGGAGCGGCGGCTGGTGCGCACGGCGACCGGCGAGCACCCGTACGACGCCCTGGTGCTGGCCACCGGCTCGTACGCCTTCGTGCCGCCGGTGGACGGCGCGACGCTGCCCGGGGTCTTCGTCTACCGGACGCTGGCCGACCTGGAGGCGATCCGCGAGCACGCGCGCGGCCGGCGCACCGGGGCGGTGGTCGGCGGCGGGCTGCTCGGGCTGGAGGCGGCGAACGCGCTGCGGCTGCTCGGGCTGCACACCAGCGTGGTGGAGTACGCGCCCCGGCTGATGCCGGTGCAGGTCGACACGGCCGGCGGCGCGATGCTCCGCCGGTACGTCGACGAGCTGGGCGTCGCCACCCACCTGGGCGTCGCCACCACCGCCCTCCGGCCCGGCCCGGACGGCACGGTCGCCGGGCTGGAGCTGGCCGACGGGAGCGTGGTCGACGCCGAACTGGTGGTGGTCGCGGCCGGCATCCGGCCCCGTGACGAGCTGGCCCGAGCGGCCGGTCTCGCCCTGGGCCCGCGCGGCGGCGTGCTGGTCGACGACGCCTGCCGGACCGCCGACGAGCGGATCTGGGCGGTCGGCGAGTGCGCGGCCGTCGACGGCACCTGCCACGGCCTGGTCGCCCCCGGGTACGCGATGGCCGAGGTGGTCGCCGACCGGCTGGTCGGCGGGGCGGCCACCTTCCCCGGCGCGGACACCGCCACCAAGCTCAAGCTGCTCGGCGTGGACGTGGCCTCGTTCGGCGACGCGCACGGCACCACGCCGGGCTGCCTCGACGTGACGTTCACCGACCCGGCCACCCGGGTCTACGCCAAGCTGGTCCTCTCCGACGACGCGCAGACCCTGCTCGGCGGGGTGCTGGTCGGCGACGCCAGCGCGTACCCGACGCTGCGGGCCAGCGTGGGCGGCCCGCTGCCCGCTCCCCCGCTGGCACTGCTCGCGCCCGCCGGCGCGGCGGGCGCGGGC
>NZ_JBFABB010000123.1:0-19639 GCF_040640035.1 Micromonospora sp. NPDC023633
GTCCGGTGCCTGGCCGTGCGTCGTCGCCCGCTCCCGAGCTGCGGCCGCCTGGTCGTGTGCCGCCTCCGCCCGGTCGCGGGCCGCCGCGACGCGCTCCCGCGCGGCGGCCACCCGGCCCTTCGCGGCGGCGGCGCGGCGCTGCCACTCGGCGTCGTCGGCCCGGTCGCGGGCGGCCTCCGCCTGCCGGTCCCGCTCGGCGGCGGCACGTTGTTCCCGGGCGGTCTCGGCGTGCCGGGCCCGCTCGTCGTCGGTGGGCAGGTCCCTGCCGAGCCGGGCCAGCAGCACCCCGGTGAGCACCCCCGCGGTGACCGCCGGGTCGGCGGCGTGCGGCTGCTCCGCCTCGCCGCGCCGCGGCGGGGGCATCCGGCAGATCCGGGTCAGCAGCGTGTCCAGCACCGCGGGGGGCAGGCCCGGCAGCAGGTCGCGCACCCGGCCGTCCAGCTCGCGGTGCAACCGTCTGAGGTCCTCGGCACGCGGCGGGTGCCCGAGCAGCTCGCCGGCCAGCTCGCGCAGCAGCGGCGGGGCCACCGCCGCCAGGCCGAGGCCGACGTCGGCGTGCGCGCGGCGCAGCTCGGTGTGCAGCCGGTCGCGGTCGCCGGCACGGACCCCGCCGACGACCCGGCGCAGCAGCTCCCGGGAGTCGCCGACCTTCTCGTCGGGCTGGTCCGGCGGGCCCTCCCGGCCGCCCGTCAGCTCGGCGACCCGTACCGACCACCAGCGGCGGGGCGTCACGTCGGCGGCCGGCTCCGGGGCCGCGGCCCCCGGGGCCGCCTCGCGCGGCGCGTCGTGCGCGGGCCGGCGCTGCTGCTCCTGCGGCCTCGGTGCCGGGGAGCCGTCGGCGGCCAACCCGATCGCGGCGAGGTACGCCGACAGCTGCTCCTGCGCGACGCGCAGCGCGTAGCCGGCCGTCTCGGCGTGCTCGGTGGCGGCGGAGAGCTCCGGCACCCCCATCGGGTTGGCCGACTCCTGACGGACCCAGCGCAGCCGCTCGGCGGCCAGCCCGAACTTCTCCAGCGCCAGGGCCAGCTGCGCGAGCGGCAGGTCATCGGCGGCGGCGCGGACCTGTGCGCCGACGTCCTCGACGATGGACACGGCCGGGCCTCAGAGCGTCGCGACGTAGAGTTGCGCCTGCTCGACGGCGACGAGTGTCGCGGCGAGGCACTCCTCCAGCTCCTGGCTGGCCTGGGTCAGCGAGGACTGGGCCGCCTCGACCGTCTCGTGCCCGCTGCCCTCCAGCGCGCCGGCCAGGGTCTGCTGCGCCTCGGCCAGCTTCTCGCCGGCCGCCTGTACGGCGCTCTGGCCGTCGCCGATCTGTTGGAGCGCGACATCGATGGCTGCCTTGAGCTCGGCGACGCTCGCCACGGCGAAACCTCCTGGGGGCGGGGAGGCCTCCATTAGAGCCTATCCCTCACGGTGAGAGAACATCCGCCCTGTCAGTGTTCCTGCCCCGCTGACCGGTTGTCGACCGGAAGCGACGGTAGTCCGATCAGTGGGACTGTGCGGGCGGGGTCGCCCGGTCCCGCAGCCAGCGCGGTCCGTACACCTCGGCGCCCTGCGCGGTGACGCGTTCCCGCAGCTCACGGTCGGCGGTGACGACCAGTCGCCGGCGTTGCGGCGCGGCGGCGACCAGGTCGACGACGGCGTCGTCCCCGGATCCGGGCGCGGCGACCACCCGGACCCCGGCCGTGCCCGGCACGTCCCGCGCCCGGCCCTCCACCACCAGCACCACCTCCACCGGTGCCGGCAGCTCCGGGGGCAGCCCGGCGGCGGCCACCGGGGCCAGTGAGTCGCGCAGCCGGGCGGTCGCGCCCGCGCGGTCCCGCCACCAGCCGTCCGGGCGGGACCCCACCACGTTGGCGGCGTCCACGATCAGCAGCGGCGTCGTCGGGTCCATGCCGCCAGCCTGCCACCCGCCCGGCCGGGAGGTGGGGACGGGCCGCTGGCCGGGAGCGTCGAGGCGGCGTCCTTCCTTCGGCGGGCCGCCCCCGGTGGCGGCGGCGTTTGTCGCGACGGTCGCGGGGTAGCCCCTGGCGACCGTCGCGCCCGACTGCGGAGGACAGACATGATGGGACCCGGTGACTTCGGCTCCGACCCCTGGGACGAGTTCCTGGCCCGGTACTTCGGCCGGGGCGAGGGTGGGCGCCGACCCGCGCACCGGGTCGACATCACCCGGCTGATGACCGCCGACGCCAGGGAGATGCTGGCCGACGCGGCCCGCCGGGCCGCCCAGCGGCAGAGCACCGACCTCGACACCGACCACCTGCTCTGGGCCGCGCTGCAACGCGAACCGCTGCGCGACCTCGTCCGCCGCGCCGGCGCCGACCCGGACACGCTGCTCAACGCGCTCGGCGGGCGCGGCGACGGCGCGCCCCGGGGCGAGGTGCCGCCCAACCTGTCGCTCACCCCGGCGGCCAAGCGGGCGTTGCTCGACGCCCACCAGCTGTCCCGGGCGATGGGCGCCAACTACATCGGCCCCGAGCACATCCTGATGGCGCTGCCGCTGAACCCGGAGTCGCCGGCCGGGCGGATGCTCGCCGCCGGCCGCATCCAGCCCGAGTCGTTGCAGGCGGCCAGCGCCGAGCGCGGGCCGATGACCGGGCCGAAGCCCGACCGCGGCACGCCCACCCTGGACCAGTACGGCCAGGACCTCACCGACCTGGCCCGCAACGACCAGATCGACCCGGTGATCGGCCGGGCCGAGGAGATCGAGCAGGCCGTCGAGATCCTGTCCCGGCGGACGAAGAACAACCCGGTGCTGATCGGCGAGGCCGGCGTCGGCAAGACCGCGATCGTGGAGGGCCTGGCGGAGCGGATCTGCGACGGCGACGTGCCGCAGACGCTGCTCGGCAAGCGGGTGGTGCAGCTCGACCTGGCCGGCCTGGTGGCGGGAACCCGGTACCGGGGCGACTTCGAGGAGCGGTTGAAGAAGGTCATCGACGAGATCCGGGCGCACCGCGACGAGCTGATCGTCTTCCTGGACGAGATCCACACCCTGGTCGGCGCGGGCGGGGCGGGCAGCGAGGGCGGCATGGACGCCTCGAACATGCTCAAGCCGGCGCTGGCCCGGGGCGAGTTGCGGGTGATCGGCGCGACCACGCTGGACGAGTACCGCAAGAGCATCGAGAAGGACGCGGCGCTGGCCCGCCGGTTCCAGCCGGTGTTCGTGCCGGAGCCCACCGTCGACGACACCGTGGCGATCCTGCGCGGGCTGCGCGACCGCTATGAGGCCCACCACCAGGTGCGGTTCACCGACGAGGCGCTGGTCGCCGCGGCCGAGCTGTCCGACCGGTACGTCACCGACCGGTTCCTGCCGGACAAGGCGATCGACCTGATGGACCAGGCCGGCGCCCGGGTCCGGCTGCGCACCCGCACCCCCGCCTCGGACGTGCGGGAGCTGGAGACACAGCTCGACGAGGTACGCCGGGACAAGGAGCAGGCCGTCGCCGACGAGCAGTACGAGAAGGCGTCCGCGCTGCGCGACCAGCTCGCCGAGCTGGAGGCGCAGATCCGCCGGGCCCGGGGCGACGAGAGCGGCTCGTCGCAGGTGCCGGCCGTCGGGCCGCAGGAGATCGCCGAGGTGGTCTCCCGGGCCACCGGCATCCCGGTCAGCCAGCTCACCGAGGAGGAACGCGACCGGCTGCTGCGCCTGGAGGGCCACCTGCACGAGAAGGTGGTCGGCCAGGAGGACGCGGTCACCGCGGTCGCCGAGGCGGTCCGCCGCTCGCGGGCCGGGCTGGCCGACCCCGACCGCCCGATGGGCAGCTTCCTTTTCCTCGGGCCGACCGGCGTCGGCAAGACCGAGCTGGCCCGCGCGCTGGCGGAGGCGCTGTTCGGCGAGGCCGACCGGATGGTCCGGGTGGACATGAGCGAGTTCCAGGAGCGGCACACGGTCAGCCGGCTCGTCGGCGCCCCGCCCGGGTATGTCGGCTACGAGGAGGCCGGCCAGCTCACCGAGGCGGTCCGGCGCCGCCCGTACGCGGTGGTGTTGCTCGACGAGATCGAGAAGGCCCACCCCGACGTGTTCAACATCCTGCTCCAGGTGCTCGACGACGGGCGGCTCACCGACAGCCAGGGCCGTACGGTCAACTTCAAGAACACCGTGCTGATCATGACGAGCAACCTGGGCTCGGAGCTGATCACCGGCGCCCAGCGCGCCGTCGGCTTCGGCACCGGCGCGGAGGGCGGCGAACAGGAGCGCGACGAGCTGCGCGAGCGGCTGATGCGCCGGCTGCAGGAGAACTTCCGGCCGGAGTTCCTCAACCGCATCGACGAGGTGATCATCTTCCGCCGGCTGGAGGCCGAGCAGCTGCGCCAGATCACCGGCCTGCTGCTGGAGGAGACCCGCCGCCGGCTGCACGCACAGGACATCCAGGTCCACTTCACCACCCCCGCCATCGACTGGATCGCCGAGCACGGCTACCAGCCGGAGTTCGGCGCCCGGCCGTTGCGCCGGGTCATCCAGCGGGAGGTGGACAACCACCTGTCCCGGATGCTGCTGGAGTCGGCGGTCTCATCCGGCCAGAAGGTCACCGTGGACGCCCGCGACGGGCGACTCGCCTTCGACGTGGCGGCCGGCGAGCGCGGCTACACCCCGGCCACCACGTCCCATCCCCGATGACCGGAGGGCGGACATGAGCAAACGCGAGGAGACCCGGGACGAGAGCGAGCGCACCGATCCGATCGTGGCCCCGCCGACCGCCAACCCCGCCCGGGTGCGGATGCCGCCGGAGGGCGTGGACCAGCAGGGCGAGGACCCGGAGCCGGCGGAGTCCGACCGCCGCCGTCGAGAGGAGGGCTGATGGTACGCGAGCAGCGGCTCGAACCCGAGGTGGAGGTGCTCTGGGACGACTTCCACGCCCAGGTGAACGTCCCGTCGGAGCAGTTGCGGCAGTGGTTGCTCACCCGCGGCTCCGGGGAGGAGTCGTTCGGGCCGGACCCGGACCTCGACCTGCCCGGGCTGGGCCGGCGGATCCTCCGGGTGCTGAGCAAACGCAAGGTCGACCTCACGCCGGAGGACATCCGGGTGATGCGGGACGCGATCGACGAGATTCAGTCCCTGCTGGACGAGAAGCCGCCGCGCGGCAACGCCGACGACGAGTGGCGGCACGCCCTGCTCGACCTGGGCCACGACGTCCTGGTCGAACGCTGACCCGGCGGGGCCGGCGGCGTCCGGGTCCTCCCGGGCGCCGCCGGCCCCGTGCTCAACCGTGGTCGCTCTCCAGGCTGCCGATCGTCAGGCCCGCGGCGTCGGCCGCCGCCTCGCGGTCGGCGCGCGCCCGCTCCTCGCGGGTCAGCAGGTTGGCGTACTCCGTGACGTCGGCCGGGTCGGGCATCTCGGGCAGGCGCCGCAGGAACGCCTCCACGTCGCGGGCGGCGGCGGTGTGCGCGGCGGCCGCCTGCCGGAGGATCTCCCGGTCGTCGGCGGCGGGGTTGGGATCGGTCATGTCCGCCTGATACCCGGCGCTACGGCGTTCGCACCCCGTCGGCCCCGGCAGCCGTCAACCTCCGCCCCCCGTAGCCCGGGTTGCGCAGCAGCCAGGCCAGGTACTCCGGGTGTGCCGCCAGCGAGTCGGTGTACGCGGCCAGCGCGGTCTCCAGCACCAGTTCGGCGTCCCGGGCGGCGGGGGAGTCCGGATGCCAGCCCAGCATCAGCCGCCAGCGCAGCGGCGTCCCGGCCAGCATCCGGGTGACCAGCCCGGCGACCGGGCGGAAGGTCGCCTGGCAGAGCGCGATCGCCTCGCCCGAGTCCACCATGTCGATGCAGCAGCGCACGTCGGTCTCGTACACCTTGCGGGGGGTGAAGCCGGCGCGGGCGCAGGCGGCGGCGAAGCAGTCGCCGAAGCAGCCGTCGCCGGGCGCGGCGACCCACTGCTCACGGGACAGGTCCACCAGGTTCACCTCGGCCCGCCCGGCCAGCGGGTGCTGCTCGGGCAGCAGCACCAGCACCGGGTCGACCGCGACCTCCCGCCAGCTCAACCCGTACTCGGCCGGCGGGGCCGCGTCGCCGCACACCCCGATCAGCGCGAAGTCCAGCCGGCCGCCGGCGACCAGCTGGGCCAGTTCCTCGGCCGACCAGGTGGCGTGGGTGGTGATCTGGGCCGGTGGGGGTTCGGCGGCGAGCCGGTGCACGAGCCGGCCGAGGATGGGGCTGTTCACCCCGCCGAACCGGTACCGCCGGGGTGCGTCCCCGGCGCCGGCCAGCCGCGCCGCCTCGTCCTGCAGGCCCTTCATGGCCGGCAGCAGCACCCGGGCCCGGGCGAGCACCAGCTCGCCGAGGGCGGTGGGGCGGGCGCCGCGGCGGTCCCGCTCGAACAGCGGCCCGCCCAGGGTCCGCTCGATGCGCTGGAGCTGGGCGGTGAGTGCCGGCTGGGCCAGGCCGAGCGTCGATGCCGCCTTGGTCACGCTCCCCGTCTCCGCGATCGCGCAGACCACCCTCAGGTGTCGCAGCTCCAGATTCATACCGTGACGGTATGACCCCGTAGCGGCCGACGGAAGGCCCTGAACGGATCAACGCTCTCCGATGGGTGTCGGATCCGCCCCGGCGCGCCGCGACCGGGCCGCCGCCGCCCCGGTCAGGCGGCGGCTCGGCTGCGCCGGCTCAGCCCGGCGGCGGCTCGGTCAGGTCGGCCAGGTAGGTGGGCCGGCCGGTGACGGCGTCGCGGACCTTGTCGACCACGCCCACCGCGGGCTCGACGACCCGGTTCCACGGCGGGGTCGCCGGGGTGCCCGGGTGCGGGCGCGTCGGGGCCGCCTCCTCGGCGATCTCCAGCCGGTTGCCCAGGCGGATCAGCTCCTCGGCGCTGGCCACCTCGCGCAGCGCCGCGACCAGCGCGCCCGCCTCCTCGACGTGGCGGTGGACGCGCGCGGCGACGTCGGCGAGCCCGTCGCCGGCGAGCCCCTTCAGTGCAGCCAGCAGGGCCCGGTCGTCCGCGATGGCCCGGTCGATCCGGTCCGCCGCGTCGGGCAGGGCGGCCCGGACGGCGGGCAGCAGGTACTGCTCCTCGGCGGAGAGGTGCCGCGACAGCGCCGCCGTGAGCACCTCCACGCCGCGCTCGGGGGCGGGCTCCGGGCCCGGGTCGGTGAGCCGCCGCAGCAGCTCCCGCAGCTGCCGGTGCTCGGCGTCGAGGATGTCGGCGACGCTGCGCCCGCCCGGGCGGAAGTCCTCGTCCTCTCCGGTCGGCGGCAGCGGTGGCAGGGGAACGGTCATGGTGCCCTCCTCGGGTGGCGGGCGGCGCACGTGGTGGGGAGCGGTCGCGAGCGGCGGTACCCGGCCGCGTCGGCGGCGAAACCGTGCCCGGTCGCCGCCCGTCCCGTCCCGCTGGAGCCGACGAGGCGGGGCGGGGTGGCCGCGTCGGGCCGGTGAGCTGGTATGAAGAACCGATGACGAGCGACGCCGCCTCCGCCCGACCCGACCCCACCGACGAGGTCGTCGACCTCTGCCGCGACCTCCTGCGGATCGACACCACCAACACCGGGGACAACGACACCAGCGCCGGGGAGCGCCTCGCCGCCGAGTACGTGGCGGAGAAGCTGGCCGAGGTGGGCGTCGAGTCCGTCATCCACGAGTCGGCGCCCGGCCGGGCCAATCTGCTCGCCCGCATCCCCGGCACCGACCCCAGCCGCGGGGCGCTGCTGGTGCACGGCCACCTCGACGTCGTCCCCGCCGACGCCGACGAGTGGTCGGTGCACCCGTTCTCCGGGGAGCTGCGCGACGGCTACCTGTGGGGCCGGGGCGCCATCGACATGAAGGACTTCGACGCGATGGTGCTGGCCGTGGTGCGGCACTGGCAGCGCACCGGGGTCCGCCCGCCCCGGGACATCGTCCTCGCGTACACGGCCGACGAGGAGGCGGGCAGCGACTACGGCGCGCACTTCCTGGTCGAGCGGCACCGCGACCTCCTCGACGGCTGCACCGAGGCCATCGGCGAGGTCGGCGGCTTCTCCTACTCGGTCAACGACAGTCAGCGGCTCTACCTGATCGAGACCGCCGAGAAGGGCATCGACTGGCTGCGGCTGCACGCCAAGGGCCGCCCCGGGCACGGCTCAATGGTGCACGACGACAACGCGGTCACCGCGCTCGCCGAGGCGGTGGCCCGGGTCGGCCGGCACCGCTTCCCCGTCGTGGTCACCGACACCGTGCGGGCGTTCCTGGAGGAGGTCTCCGACCTGCTCGGCATCGAGCTGGACCCGGAGGACCCGGAGACCGCCATCGCCAAGCTCGGGCCGATCGCCAACATCATCGGCGCGACGATCCGCAACACCGCCAACCCGACCCGGCTCGCCGCCGGGTACAAGGACAACGTCATCCCCGGCCGGGCCACCGCCACCATCGACTGCCGCAGCCTGCCGGGGCAGTCGGAGCTGCTGGAGCGGCAGCTGCGCGAGCTGGTCGGCCCGGACATCGCCATCGAGTACGTCCAGCGCCAGCCGGCGCTGGAGACGACGTTCGACGGCGACCTGGTCGACGCCATGTCGGCGGCGCTGCGCGCGGAGGACCCGGGGGCGCGACCGGTGCCGTACATGCTCTCCGGCGGCACCGACGCGAAGGCGTTCTCGCAGCTCGGCATCCGCTGCTTCGGCTTCGCGCCGTTGCGGCTGCCCGCCGACCTGAACTTCTCCGCGCTGTTCCACGGCATCGACGAGCGGGTTCCGGTGGACGGACTACAGTTCGGCGTGCGGGTTCTCGACCGGTTCCTCCGCACCTGCTAGCCCCCGCCAGGAACCCCGGTGTTCCGGCGGGAACCTCTGATCGTGAAGGGACTGACCCACATGACCGACCAGCACGGTGAGCTGGACGCCGCCCTCGAGCGCGTGATCGATGCGGCCCGCCACCACCTGGCCGCCGTCCGTGCCGCGCAGGGCCGCATCGACGACGACGACGTCTGGCAGGCGTACGTCGCGCTCAACAACGCGTCCTTCGCGTACGACGAGCAACTCCTGGACGCCTTCGGCGAGGTCACCCCGTGGGACGTCGAGTCGATCGACCCGGACGAGGCCGACCAGCGCTTCGGCGACGCCGAGGGCGTGGAGCCCACCGACCCGCACCCGCGGGTCATCTCGGTGCGCCAGCGGCGCGACTACCGGGTGCCGAGCGTGTCGGCGCTGATCCGGGTCGCGGAGGCCGCCCGGCGGGAGGGCACCCCGGCCGAGGACGAGCCGGAGCCCGTCGAGGGGGTCGGCGAGGCGGTGCTGGAGCTGCTCCAGAGCGGCGACGGCTCGCTCGGCGCGCTGGACGTGCCGGAGCTGGAGCCGCTCGACGGCGTGGTGATGGTCAGCGAGGTCGGCACCCCGGTCGACCTGGAGGCCTTCGACGACGACGACCCGGTGGGCCCGTTCCAGCCGGCCGCCGACGACCGGCTGGTCGGCCGCCTCGACGAGCACCCGTTCATGGAGCTCGACGAGGAGCACGACCACGCCCACTAGGCGCTGACGACCCGCCCGCGAGGCGGTGACGGCCCGGGGCCGACCGACCGGTCGGCCCCGGGCCTTGCTCGTGCCGTGCTCAGTACGACAGTCCCGGCTGCGGCTGGTTGACCCGCCGGCGGCGCAGCACCACCTGCCGCGTGCCGTCGCGGTACAGCCGCACCCGCGCCAACTCCCATCCGGAGAACTCCGCCTGGATCGCCAACTGCGCCGCGGCGGTCAACCGGTCGACGTTCGGCGGCAGCCGCAGCGGCGCGTACTCGTAGTCCATGAGCCCTATGCTGCCCAGCCCGGGGGCCGTCCGCCACCCCCTCTCCGGTGACCCGCGCCGCTGCGCCGGCCCGCGCGGCGGGTGCCGACGCGGCCGGCGGCGGCGGGGTGCCCGGCGGAGGCAGGCCCGCGCACTCCGTCCGAGGCGTGGTCGCCCGGCCTCCCCGGCAATCGCCAAACCTATTGACTTTCGATAGGTTGAGAGCGATAGTCGATGTATGTTCAACGAGCATCGAGCGGTAGCCCCGCTCAGAGTCTTCCTCGTGGTGCTGTTCGGGATCCTGGTCATGTTGCAGACCTTCTCGCTGCCCGGGCAGTTCGCACACATGGCCGAGGAGTCCCCGGAGTCCGCCTACCTCAGATGGCCGATGACCGCCGTCTCGGTGTTCTGGGTGCTGTGCGTCCAGGTGGTGATCGTGTCCACCTGGAAGCTGCTCACCCTGGTCAAGAACGACCGCATCTTCAGTGACGCCTCGATGGCGTGGGTGAACGCGATCGTGTGGGCGATCGTCGCCGCCTGGGTGGTGCTGCTGGGCGTGTTCCTCTACGTCGGCTTCCGGGCGTCCGATCCCGGGCTGCCGCTCCTGCTGTTCCTGATGCTGGTGGGTGTCGCGGTGCTGGGCCTGCTGATGGTCGTCATGCGCGCGTTGCTGCGGCAGGCCACGACGCTGCGGACCGACATGGAAGCGGTGATCTGATGCCCATCGTCGTCCGCATCGACGTCGAACTGGCGAAGCGCAAGATGAGCGTCGGTGAGTTCGCCGAGCGCGTCGGGCTCACGCCGGCGAACGTGGCGGTGCTGAAGAACGGCCGGGCCAAGGCCGTGCGGTTCAGCACCCTGGAAGCGATGTGCCGGGTGCTCGACTGCCAGCCCGGTGACCTGCTCGAGTGGGTCGACGAATGAGATTCCAGCCCGCTTTGAAGGAGATGCCATGACGTACCTGCTCGCCCTCCTCGTCGTCGCCCTCGGCGTCGCCGGCATCGTGCTCGGCGAGGCCGACGACTCGCCGGGCCTCCAGCTCCTGGGCGTCCTGCTCGTCGTCGGCGCGGTCGTGTTCGCTGTGCGGCTCGTCCGGCGCGGCCGGCGCGCCCGGTAGCGGTACCGCCGTCCACCGGCGGTCAGCCGGGCGGCGGGTTCGCCGCCAGCAGGGCGGCCAGCGACGACGCCCCCAGGGCCAGGGCGCGCGGGGTGCCCGCGTCCACCACCAGCCCCCACGCCGGGTCGGGCCAGTCCGCGAGCAGGTCCGCGCAGGGCACGGCGACGAACGGCACGCCCTCCCCGGCGAACGAGGTCAGCGCGTCCGGGGAGGTGAAGACGGGCAGCAGCGGCGCGCCGGTCGGATCGGTGACGATCGTCCAGGGCACGTCGCGGTCCGGCCCCGGCTCCGCCGCCAGCGGTACGCAGACGGCCACGGCGGCGAGGATGCCGAGGTAGCCGGGCAGGTCCCGCCGCGCGCCGGCGTCGTTGAGCAGGTCGAGCACGGTCGGGCCGCCCGGGCCCGCTCCGCTCCCCGCCTCCTCCGCGCGGTCGGTCGGCTCCTCCGCGCGGTCGGTCGGCTCCTCCGCGCGGTCGGTCGGCCCGTCCGTGAGGTCGGTCGGCTCGGACGCCGGAGCGTCGGCGCGGTCGGTCGGCCCGGGTTCCGGAGCGTCCGCGCCGCCGGCGGCACGAGGGGCGGGGACGGACCCCGCCCCGGTGGCCGGCTCGGCCGCCATCTGCCCGTCGCCGAGGTCGGCGGCGGGCCCGGGCAGGCCCGGGGGAGGCGGGGCGGGCGCCCGCACAGGGCCGGCCCCGACAGCGGACTCCCCGGCCGGCACGCGGGGCACCGGCGGCACGGTCGGCTCCGGCCGCACCCGTGGCCCGGTGGGCGGGAGGACCTGGCAGGACAGCGCGCCGGGCTCCGTGGTCAGCACCGTGGCGGCGGTCCGCGTCGCGAACCCGCTCCACCAGCGCAGGCCCTCGGCGGTGCGCGGCGTCTCGTACCACCAACCGCCGGCCCCGCGCGGCGCCTGCCAGCCGAGTTCGGCCAGGCCGCGCTCGTCGTAGGGCGGGCAGACCCCGCGGACGGTGTCCCGACGCACCATCAGGTGCAGCCGGCGGGGACCGGCGGCGAGTTCCAGGTCGGTGTCGCGGTCGCAGCCCGACAGCGTGTCGTGCAGCCGGGCGACGATCTCGGGCCAGCCCGGCGACGTCATGCCGGCGGCCCCGGGAGGCGGCTGTCGAGCCGCCCCAACCGTCCCATGGCATCCTCCAGGCGGCCCAGCGAGGCGAAGTCGCCGGGGGTGCCGAAGATTCCGTCCAGGCCCGCGCCGAGCGTCGCGTCGAGCCCCTCGGTGCGCTCGTTGAGCTGCTCGGTCGCCGCCGCGCGGGCCTGCCGGTACGCCTCTAGCACCATCGCCGCGAGGTCCTCCGTGCCCACGCGCAGCGCGGTCGGCGCGAGGCTCAGGTCGGTGAGCCCGCCGGTGGCGTCGACGGTCGCGGACACCAGACCGCTCTCGTCGGTGGCGGTGGCGCTCAGCTCGTCCAGGTCGTCCCTGAGCCCGGCGAAGCGGCGTTCGATGTCGGCGAGCCGTCCGGCGAGGGCGTCGAACG
Source organism: Micromonospora sp. NPDC023633 (assembly GCF_040640035.1). Taxonomy (NCBI): domain Bacteria; kingdom Bacillati; phylum Actinomycetota; class Actinomycetes; order Micromonosporales; family Micromonosporaceae; genus Micromonospora; species Micromonospora sp. NPDC023633. The sequence goes on from NZ_JBFABB010000123.1 coordinate 12,284, forward strand.
CGGACAGCGGGTCAGACATGAGAACCTCCCGTGCGCGGTGCCGCCCGGGGTGGCGGCCGGCGGCGGCATGATCGTATCGTCGTCCCGCCGGGCGAGTGGGGGAGGAACGGCGTGCCTGACATCGACGTCGACGTGCAGGCGGTACGTCGGCTTGAGGCGGCGGCGAAGCGGGTGGCCATCTCGCTGACCGCGCTGGAGAGCCGGATCACGTCCGCCGGGGACATACCGGACGGGGCCTTCGGGCACCTGCCGTTCGTCAGCGACATGCTCCGCGAGAAGTACGCCGAGCAGGTCACCGGCGGGATGGAGCTGTTCCGCTCCGGCCACGACGCGTTCGAGCGGGTCGGCGGCGCGCTGGGCGGGACGGCCGAGGCCTACGAGCGCAACGAGCAGGACATCGACGCCTCCTTCCGCGCCATCGGCACCGGATTGCCCCGGTGAGCGGCCCCGCGGGCACCGCCGTCGAGCTCTGGAACGGCATCGACAACGCGCTGTCCGGCGTGGACAAGGTGGTCGACAGCGTCTGCCGCACCCTCGCCTGGCCGCTGATCCAGCTCGTCGACCTCGTCGACGGCGAACCGGCCGCGCTGCGCGCCAAGGCCACCGAGTGGGACGCGCTGGCCGCGCAGGTGCGCGAGGTGGCGATGACCCACCGCGGCGTGCGCGAGGCCGAACAGGCCGGCTGGCGCTCCCCGTCCGGCGAGGCGTACGGGCGGCGGATGGCCGAGGTCGAGCAGCAGCTGCTGGACGTCGCCGAGCAGTTCACCGCCACCGCCGAGTACCTGCGCGGGGTCGCCGACGCGCTGCAGACCGTGCACGACGTCCTGGTCGACATCTGCGTGGAGTTCGTGAACTTCCTGCTGGTGACGCTCGTCACCGCGCTGCTGATGGCCCCGTTCACCGCCGGGGCGTCCTGGGCGGCGGGGGTGGCGCTGGGGGTCACCCGGGGCATGATCGCGCTCGCCCGGATGCTGAAGATCATCCGGCCGCTGGCGGCCCATCTGCAGAAGGTCATCCGGCTGCTGCAACGGGTCCTGCTCTACCTGCGCAAGCTGCGCAACCACCTGGACAAGCTGGTCGACAAGCAGAAGGCGCTGCGCGCCGGCCAGAAGTACGCCGACAAGCGCCGCGCCGCCGGCGACGCCGACAAGTGGTTCCACAAGTTCATGGACCCGGCGAAGGGCACCTGGAAGCTCGGCAAGTCCGGCACGCCCTTCGACATGAGCACGTTCGAACGACTCGGGGCGCTGCGGGCGCACGGCATGGCCGACGGGGCGCGGATGATCGGCCGGGACTGGGCCACCAACCTGCCGTGGAACATCCCGAACTCCGTCGTGCACGGCGCCACCTGGGGCACGGTCGCGATGGTCTCCGGCCTGTCGGTGCCCGGCATGGAACAGGTCGGCGACAAGGTCGACGCGGCGGTGCAGGGCGGCGCCGAGTGGATCGACCAGAATGTCTTCGGGCAGCCGCCGGCGGAGCAGCCGGCCGGCAGGTGACGGCCGATCGAGGGGGTGGGGCGTGTCCGAGGGGCGCAGTCGGCTGGGCCGGCTGACCGACGCGGTGCTGGGTGGTGCGCGGACCGCCCGGGACAAGGCCCGTGAGCTGCGCGACGAGTTCCGCACCACCGACGAGCCCGAGCGCGCCCTGGTCGCGCCCCTGCTGCCGGGTGAGGAGATCCGCTACGTCGGCCTGGCGCCGGTACGGGCCCCGGAGAACCACCGGGCCGGCAGCCAGCTCGCCGACCGGGTGAACGCGGAACTTGCCGAGGCGCTCGACCCGCGCGCGCTGTTCGGGCTGCTCAACATCGTCAACCCGGTCGCCTGGGTGGACGCCGTGATGACGCCCGTACGGATCGCCGCGGGCGTCCTGCTGCTGCCCGGCAAGGCCGCCGTCCTCGCCGCGGGCACGCCGGAGGCGGCCGAGCCGGAGCCCGCGCCGGGCGCCGCGCCCCGGGAACCGCTGCCGCTCACCGACGAGCAGGAGGCGTTCCGGGCGCTGTTCCGGCTCAGTCGCTACCGGCCGCTGGCCGACCAGCTCGCCGAGATCGCCTACCGGCGGCGGTACGTCTTCAGCGGCGACCTGGCCACCCTCGCCGGCAGCCTGCTGCTCTTCCTGGAGCGCTACACCGGCACCCCGCTGGCGGTCACCGACACCCACCTGCACCTGCTGCGGATGGGCCGCCGCCCCGACCCCGACCGCGAGGACCGGCGGCGCCCCCAGGTGCTGTGGAGCGTGCAGCGGCGGCGCGTCGCGCGCATCGACTCCGACGCCGGGGCGGCCCGCCTCATGCAGTTCCCGTCCACCATCGTCTTCGACGACGGGTCCTGGATCCGGATCGTCAACCCGGCCACCCGCGACGACCAGTCCCGCTTTCTCGCCGCCGTACGCGACCTCCCCGGCCAGCGCCCCACGGCCTGACCGGGCGGTCGTCCCCGGCGCGGTGCGGGGGTCAGCCGTCGCGCTCGGGGTAACCCACCGGCACGGCCGACACGTCGTCCAGCGCGGTGACGATCTCCTCCGGCAGGGTCATCCGCTCGACCTGGAGCGCGCCGAGCAGTTGCCCGACCGTCCGTGCGCCGAGGATCGGGGCGACCACCCCGGGCCGGTCGCGGATCCAGGCCAGCGCCACCTCCGTCGGGGAGACGCCCAGCCCGCCCGCGGCGATGGCGACCGCCTCCACGATGCTGGAGCAGCGCGGCTCCAGGTAGGTGGCGACGAACCGCTCGAAGTGCGGCGAGGCGGCCCGCGAGTCGGCGGGCCGGCCGTGCCGGTACTTGCCGGTGAGCACCCCGCGACCAAGCGGCGACCAGGGCAGCACCCCCAGCCCGAGGGCCTCGCAGGCGGGCAGCACCTCCCGCTCCACGCCCCGCTCCAGCAGCGAGTACTCCACCTGCGCCGCCACCACCGGGGCGCGCCCCGGCCAGGCGGTCTGCCAGGCGGCCGCCCGCGCGGTCTGCCAGCCGGCGAAGTTCGACACCCCGACGTAGCGGACCCGGCCGCTAGCCACCGCGTGGTCGAGCGTCGCGAGCGTCTCCTCCAGCGGGGTGTCGGGGTCGTACCCGTACAGCTGGAACAGGTCGACGTAGTCGGTGCCGAGCCGGCGCAGCGAGGCGTCCAGCGTGCGTAGCAGGTGCCCCCGCGAACCGTCCCGACGCCGGCCGCTGCCCGGCCGCAGCCCCGCCTTGGTGGCGATCAACAGCTCCTCGCGCGGCACCAGGGAGCCCAGCAGCGACCCGATCACCGACTCGGCGTCGCCGTCGCCGTAGACGTCGGCGGTGTCGATCAGGTTGCCGCCCGCGTCGAGGTAACTCTTCAGCTGGGCGGCCGCATCGTCGGCGTCGGTGTCCCGGCCCCACGTCATGGTGCCGAGCGCGAGCCGCGAAACCGCCAGCCCGCTTCGGCCGAGCGGTCGCTGTTGCATGGGTGAACCTTATTTCGAACGGGGGCCCGCCGATATCCTCGCTCCCGTCAAGTGTGCCGGGCGCGTCGCGTTTCCGACCGTCCGGGCGCCGCCCGGGGTTGTGGTGACCGGTGGACGGCGCGTCTTCCGGCATTGCGTAACCTGATGCGACCTGTGGTGCGGATGGGGGAGGACGCAGTGCGACTCGGGCTCAGCCTCGGATACCAGACAGCGTGGAGCACGCCGGCCGATCACCTGGCCTTCGCCCAGGAGGCGGACCGGCTCGGCTACTCGGTGGTGTGGGCGGCGGAGGCCTACGGCTCCGACTCGCCGAGCATGCTCGCCTGGATGGCCGGGCAGACGGAACGGATCGACCTGGGCAGCGCGGTGATGCAGATCCCCGCCCGCACCCCGGCGATGACCGCGATGACCGCGGCGACGATCGACGCGCTCTCCGGCGGCCGGTTCCGGCTGGGCCTCGGCGTGTCCGGCCCGCAGGTCTCCGAGGGCTGGCACGGCGTCCGGTTCGGCAAGCCGCTGGCGCGCACCCGCGAGTTCGTGGACATCGTGAAGCTGGCCGTCGCCCGCAAGGCCGTCGCGTACGACGGCGAGTTCTACACGCTGCCGCTGCCCGACGGCCCGGGCAAGGCGCTGAAGCTGGGCTTCCACCCGCCGCGCGAGCACATACCGATCTACCTCGCCGCGGTGGGCCCGAAGAACCTGGAGCTGGCCGGCGAGATCGCCGACGGCTGGCTGGCCGTCTTCTTCGCCCCCGAGTTCGCCGAGGAGCAGCTCGCGTCGGTCCGGGCCGGGCGGGCGAAGGCCGGCAAGGAGCTGGCCGGCTTCGACGTGGTCCCGTCGGTGCCCGTGGTCGTCGGCGACGACATCGCCACCTGCGCCGAGCTGGTCCGCTGGTACGCGGCCCTCTACGTCGGCGGCATGGGCAGCCGCCAGCAGAACTTCTACAACCAGCTCGCCACCCGGATGGGCTACGGCGACGCCGCCCGCGAGGTGCAGGACCTCTACCTGGCCAAGCGGCAGCGCGACGCGGCCGCCGCGGTGCCGATGGAGTTCATCGACCGCACCTCGCTGCTGGGCCCGAAGGAGCGCATCGCCGAGCGGATGCGGGAGTACGCCGCCGCCGGCGTCACCACCCTCTCCGTGAGCCTGTTCGCCGCCGACCGGGACAGCGGCGTGCAGACCCTGCGTACCGTCGCCGAGGCGCTGGACCTCTCGGGAGTCGGCGAGTGACCTGGATCGAGGCCATCGTCCTGGGCATCGTCCAGGGACTCACCGAGTTCCTTCCGGTCAGCTCGTCCGGTCACCTGCGGATCACCTCGGCGATCTTCTTCGACCGGGACGCCGGGGCGTCGTTCACCGCGGTGACCCAGTTGGGTACCGAGGCGGCCGTGCTGATCTACTTCGCCAAGGACATCTGGCGCATCACCCGTACGTGGCTGGTCGGCATCAGGGACAAGTCGGTGCGCTCCAGCCTCGACTACCGGATGGGCTGGTACGTCATCGTCGGCTCGATCCCGATCGGGCTGTTCGGTTTCCTGTTCAAGGACCAGATCCGCACCGCCGGCCGAAACCTGTGGCTGGTGGCCACCACCCTGATCGTGTTCGCGTTCGTGCTCGCGTTCGCCGAGTACTGGGGCCGGCAGAGCCGCACCCTGGAGAACTTCCGGATGCGCGACGGCGTGGTGATGGGTTTCGCCCAGGCCATGGCACTGATTCCCGGGGTGTCCCGCTCCGGCGGCACGCTCACCGCCGGGCTGCTGCTCAACCTCACCCGGGAGGCGGCGGCGCGCTACTCGTTCCTGCTGGCCATCCCGGCGGTGGTGATGTCCGGGATCTTCAGCGTCGGTGACGTCTTCGAGCCGGCGGCCCCGGGCACGTCGGTGCCGAGCATGGCCCAGATGGTCGTCGCCACCGTCATCGCCTTCGGCGTCGGGTACGCGGCCATCGCCTGGCTGCTGCGCTACGTCGCCCACCACACCCTGTACGTCTTCGTGCTGTACCGGGTCGCGCTCGGCACCCTGGTGCTCGCCCTGCTGATGACGGGCACCATCAGCGCCACCTGACCCGCCCGAACCTGGACCCGTCCCCCGCACACCGGACGGGGGCCGGGTCCGTGTTCGGGCGCTGCCGGCGCTCTGCCTGTGCAGACCGACGGCGACGGAGCGTCTGGTTGCCGGTGCGAGCGGCGCAATCGACCGGAACCGACGGCCGGCGCCCTGTGTGCTCGGCGGCTGGCGCCCTGTGCGCGCGACCCGGGTGTCCCGGCAGGGACGGCAGCGGCCGGTGATGACCCACCGGGCGTGCCGGGCGTCGGCCGTCAGTGGTGGATGTGCCGCTGGCCGGCACCCCGGGTTCGGGTGCCGGCCAGCGATCCCCCTTGTGGTGGAAAGTCTGTGGTGGTCGTGTGTCAGTTGTTCCAGTGTTCGGCGACGAGGTCGGCGGCCTGCTGCTCCCACTGGGCGTAGTGGTCGGGGTACGCCGAGACCTGCACGGTCTGGGCGGCCTCGGTCAGCGGCATGTCCTGCCACCCGTCGACCTGCTTGAGGGCCTTGAGGAACGCCGTGGTCGAGTACTCGGGGTCGGTGATCTGCTCGACCGTGCCCCAACCCGAGGTCGGACGCTGCTGGAACAGGCCCTGCGAGTCGTGGTCGTTGCGCTCACCCAGGTGACCCAGGTTCTCCAACTTCGACTCCTGCAACGCGGTCGCGATCGACACCACGGCGGCCCGCTCGTCCATGCCGGCCTTCTTCGTCGCCGCGATGATCGCCTTGACGTTGCCGACCTGCTCGTCGGACAGGTCGATACGCGACTGCGCACCCTGCACACCATGCGGCACCAGCTTCGCCTTGTCGACCGACGGCTTGTCGGCCTGCACCGCCACCGCCACCGGCATCGACTCCACCGACGGAGTCGCGTGGGCGGTCGCGGGACCGGCGAACACACCACCGGCAAACGCCAGACCAGCAACACCAAGAACGCTCTTACGCAGAATCGTGTTCATCACAGAGGCTCCATTCGGGGGTCGGCACCCACACCGAAGGGGGGATCCAGCTCGTGTGGGCGCAAGCACCATCCGGCACTCAACAAACTCAGGGGGAATCTCCGGCATATCTCGCCGAAGGAAAGACCAGATCGGCCGTGTCGGCCGGGGATCAGATCAGCCGTGTCGGCCGGAGATCGGCCGCAGCCGGGAGATCAGGTCGGCCGTGTCGGCCGGGAGGATCCGGGCTGTTCGCGGGGCGGGGGATGCCCTCACGTCGGCCGGACCATGTGTAACGACCGCCGGCCCGCCATCATTCCGGGCCCCCACCATCCGTGAGGTGGCGCGGTCTTGCTCGGTCGTACGCAGGGTGTAACGACCCCGCCCCGGCCACGATTCCGCCCCCACGATGCCCCCGGCCACACCCCCAAACCAGACACCGGCCCCGATCGGGGATCCCATGACACCCGCCCGCCCATGCCGCACCCGACACCCATGACGCAACCGGACACCAGGCACCGTCGGCTCGCCAACTGGACGGTCGGGATCTTGGTACGAGACGGCCCGTGACGGGGCGGTTTCGCACCAGGAACCAACGGTGCCGACGGTCGGTGTCTCATGATCGGTTGACGCTCCGCCGGGCTCCCCGCTGCCCTGCGCCCCGGGCCCACGTCAACGGATCATGAGACCCGACCCTGGACCACCGGCCGTGATCAGGGCGTCATGTACCCCACAACGGCCGGGAAACGTCCACACCGCCCTGAGCACCGGACACTACGAGTGCAGGCAGAGGCGGCAGCGCTACGGGCGCAGGCGGGCGCTAGGAGTGCAGGCGGGCACGGCCCGCGATGGAGAGTGAGCCGAGGACGGCGAGCGGGCACCGACGGGGTGTGGCCCGCCGTGCCCGGCGCAGGGATCAAGCCTGACCGCCCGGAGCCGGGCACGGCGGGCC